>CAIOCH010000661.1 GCA_903856525.1 uncultured bacterium
AGCTTCATGAGGTCGTCCTCCATCGACAGGAAGAAGCGGCTGGAGCCGTTGTCGCCCTGGCGGCCGGCGCGGCCGCGCAGCTGGTTGTCGATGCGGCGGCTCTCGTGGCGCTCGGTGCCCACGATGTGCAGGCCGCCCATCTCCTCGACGCCCTTCCACATGGCCAGGCGGTGGAGCGGCGGGAAGCCGACCTCGTCGAGGAGCTCGACCAGCTGCTCGACGGCGAGCGAGTCGGCCTTCTTCTCGGTGATCTTGGCGCGCTCGACCGCCCACTTGCGGAGGAGCATGAGCCGCAGCGCGGGCGCGTCCTTGCCCTGGGTGTTGTCCTTGCCGAAGGCGCGCTCGGCCATGTGGCGGTAGCAGAGGCCGGTGATCTCGTCGTCGGGCATCTCGGCCCGCGCCTCCTTGGGCGCCATGTTGCGGCGCTTCCAGTGCTCGACGAGCTCCTCGCGGGTGAAGCCGCGGAGCTTGATGTCGGTGCCGCGGCCCGCCATGTTGGTGGCGATCATCACGCCGCCGAGGTTGCCGGCGCCGAGCACGATCTCCGCCTCGCGCTCGTGCTGCTTGGCGTTGAGCACCTCGTGCCGGATCTGGTGCTTCGCCTGCAGCATGCGCGCCACCATCTCGCTCTTCTCGACGCTGGTGGTGCCCACGAGCACGGGGCGGCCCACGTCGTGGAAGAGCTTGATCTCCTCGACGATGGCGTTCCACTTGTCCTTCTGCGAGAGGTAGACGCGGTCCTGCTGGTCGTAGCGGGCGATGGGCAGGTTGGTGGGGATCGACACCACGTCGAGCGAGTAGATCTCGTGGAACTCGGTCGCCTCTGTGTCGGCGGTGCCGGTCATGCCCGACAGCCGCTCGTAGAGCTTGAAGTAGTTCTGGATGGTGATGGTGGCCATCGTCTGCGTCTCTTCCTTGATGCGCACCTTCTCCTTGGACTCGACGGCCTGGTGGAGTCCGTCGGACCACTGGCGGCCGACCATCTTGCGGCCCGTGTTCTGGTCGACGATGACGACGCCCGCCTGGCCCTGCTCGTCGGCGGCGACCACGTAGTCGCGGTCGCGCTGGTAGACGGTGTGGGCGCGCACCGACTGCTCCACGAGGTGGGGGAGGTCGATGTTGTCGCCCACGTAGAAGCTGCCCGCCTTGGGGTCGATGGTCTTGGCGTGGCGCTGGGCCTCCTCGACGCCGTCGTGGGTGAGCGACGCCTGCTTCTTGTCGAGCTCGACCTCGTAGAACTGCTTGAAGCGGTCGCGGCGCGCCTCGGCGGCGGCGAGCTCCTTGCGGGCGGTCTCCTGCGCCGACTTCATGCCGGGCACGGCGGCCTTGTCGCGGGCGTTGCGCATGTCGCCGTCGAGGGCGGCGATGCGCTCGCGCAGGCGCTGGCAGTCGTCCTCGGCGGTCTGCCAGTCGGCCTGTCGGCCCACGAGGTGGCGCGCGATCTGGTCGGCGAGGTCGTAGCGCGGCTGCGAGGCGTGCGCGGCGCCCGAGATGATGAGCGGCGTGCGCGCCTCGTCGATGAGGATCGAGTCGACCTCGTCGACGATGGCGAAGCCGCGGCGCTTCTGCAGCTGCTCCTCGGGGCGGGTCTTCATGTTGTCGCGCAGGTAGTCGAAGCCGAACTCGCTGGTGGTGCCGTAGACGACATCGCAGGAGTAGGCGGCCTTCTTCTCCTCGTGGCCCTGCATGTGCTGCGGGTGGATGGCGCCCACGGTGAGCCCGAGGGCGCGGAAGAAGGGCCAGGTCCAGTCGCGGTCGCGCTGCACGAGGTAGTCGTTCACGGTGACGACGTGGACCTGCTTCTTCTCGCAGGCGGCGAGGTAGCAGGCGAGCGGGCCGACGATGGTCTTGCCTTCGCCGGTCTTCATCTCGGCGATCTTGCCCTCGGCGAGCACGATGCCGCCGATGAGCTGCACGTCGAACGGCCGCGCGCGGAAGGGCGGGCGGCTGGTCGGGTAGATGGTGCGCACCGCCTCGTAGATGGGGGTGGGGATGTCGACGAACTGCCAGCCCTCGATCATCTGCGCGTTGCCGAGGAGATCGCCCTCGGGCGCGCGCGGCTCGGTGGCGCGCATGGTGGCGACCGTCTGGTCGTAGAGCGCGCGGACATCGGCCGGCAGCAGCGAGGGATCGAAGCGGTCGTTGGCGTCGATCAGGCCGTCCTGGTTCAGGTCGGCGTTGCGGGCGGGGTTGAAGATGTTGCGGATGCCGACGGCGCGGTCCATCGCCTCGCGGGCGGCGGCGAAGATCTCGGGGATCATCGCGTAGGGCTTCTCGCCGCCGGCGATGCGGGTGCGGAACTCGTCGGTCTTGGCGCGGAGTTGCGCGTCGGTCAGGCGGCGCATCTCGGGCTCGAGGGCGTTGGCCGCCTCGACGATGCGGGTGTAGCGCTTGACATCGCGCTGGTTCTTGGTGCCCATGGTGATGCGCACGAACCAGTCGATGATGGGAATGCCCTTGAGAAGCTGACTCATGGTGGGGTCTCGCTGCAGAGTCCGCGGCGTGGCCGCGGATGGATCGGCGTCATGCACCTGTGTGGGTGCACCGATCTCGGTGTGGATGTCTGGAAGTGGAATGGATCCTGCCCCGCGGGATGCACCCGGTGGGCGATTGCTTGGGCCGGCTGGAGTTTCAGCAGGCGGCCGGCGGCGGCAGCACCGTGGTGCGCAGCAGGGCGGCACCGCGGGCGCGCGATGCGTCGAGCCGAACCCGTGCGTGGGCGCGGAGTTCGGCGGTGTCGGCGGGAGCGGCCTCGTGGAGGTCGCTCAGCGGCCGGTCGAAGCGGACGGCGCGCAGGCCGACCGCCAGATGCAGCCGTGGCGACGAGTCGTCGCACGTGACGAGGCGGAGCCCTCCGAGGAGGACGTTCGCCCGATGACCGGAAAGCGTGAGCAGTTCGCCGCGGCGATTCCGCTCGGCCGAGCGACCCTCGCCCGTCGACTCGAGGCCCGCCGCGATCGCCGCCAGCATGGCCACGAGGATCGCGGCCGTGAGGCGGAGGTGGGGGGTGGAGCGCTGGAGCGAGGTCATCGGAAACGGGGGTGCGGAGCGGTCCGCAGAAGCGGAAAGGTAGCACGGGATCTGGCAACAGGCGTGCCAAAGGTCGGCTGGGCCATGAGATTGGGAGCGGGGAAGGTCCGCCGGCGCGCACGCGATTCCCGCTGCGGCGGTAGTCTCTCGGCTCGATGGAACTGCCTCCGAAGTCGCACACCGATTCGTTCGTGGGCCCTGCGCCCGCGCGCGGGATCGCACGCGTGCTGCTCGCCGCCGAGAAGGTCACTGTCGATTATCCGGGCGTGCGGGCCCTCGACGGGGTGTCGCTCCAGTTCCGGGCGGGCGAGATCCACGCCGTGGTGGGCGAGAACGGGGCGGGCAAGAGCACGCTCATGAAGGTGCTCTCCGGGTCGCTGCGGCCCACGCAGGGCGCGATTCGGCTCGAGGGTTCGCCGACCCTCTTCGCCAAGCCCTCCGACGCCCTGCGCGCGGGCATCGCCATGGTGCACCAGGAGCTCAACCTGGTGCCCACCCTCGATGTGGCGGAAAATGTCTGCCTCGGTCGGGAGCCCGCGGGTCTGCTCGGGTTGCGGGTCGACCGCGCCGCACAGCGGAACCGGGCGCGGCGGCTGCTGTCCATGCTGGGAAGCGACCTCGTCCTCGGGCGCGCGGCGGGCGACCTCTCGGTGGCCGAGCAGCAGTTCGTGGAGATCGCCAAGTGCCTCGCGAGCGAGGCGCGCGTGCTCATCTTCGACGAGCCGACGGCGGTGCTGGGCGAGCGCGAGGCGCGGCGGCTGCTCGACCTGATGCGCACGCTGCGCGACGAGGGGCGCGCGATCGTGTTCATCTCCCACCATCTCGACGAGGTGG
>CAIOCH010000662.1 GCA_903856525.1 uncultured bacterium
ACATCGTGACCATCGAAGACCCGATCGAGTACTACCACTACCACAAGAAGTCGGTCGTCAACCAGCGTGAGGTCGGCAAGGACGTCCCCAGCTTCTCCGAGGCGCTTCGACGCGTGCTTCGCTCCGACCCCGATGTGATCCTCGTCGGCGAAATGCGAGACCTCGAAACCATCGAGTCGGCCATCCGCGCCGCCGAAACCGGCCACCTCGTGTTCGGCACCCTGCACACCTCGGGCGCCGCCAGCACCATCAACCGCATCGTCGATGCGTTCCCGGTCACGCAGCAGGAGCAGGTGCGCGTCCAGCTCTCGACCTCGCTGATCTCGGTCCTGTCGCAGCAGCTCTGCGCCCGCGTCGACAAGCCGGGCCGCGTGGCGGCCTACGAGTTCCTCGTGGTCACCCCCGCGATCTCGAACCTGATCCGCGAGAACAAGACCTTCCGCATCGACTCGGCCATCCAGACCGGCCGCAAGTTCGGCATGCAGCTCCTCGACGACCACCTCTGGAAGCTGTACTCCGAAGGCAAGATCTCGCCCGAGGAGTGCATCGACAAGTGCAAGAACCCCGGCGACCTGAAGGACAAGATCCACCGCGCCGGCGGCACCATCGGCCGCACCGAGCTCGATGAGGACCACGAGTAAGTCCAGCCCGGTCCCTCGGCCTCGGAACCTCGTTTCGGGGCCGCTGGCCGTACGCATGAATCCAAGTGTCCTGACCCAAACCCCCTCGGAGCCACGCCCGTGGGGGGCACAAAGTGTCGTATAGCAGTCGGTGGGGCCGCCTTCGGGCGGCTCCGCGGCAGGCACGACCCAACCCCGCGCGGCAGCAGCGAGCACCACGATGTCGATCGTTCGCGATGAGGAACTCCTGAAGAACGTGAAGGGCAGCCGCATCGGGCGGGTGCTCCGAAAGCTGGGGTACGTCTCCAGGGAACAGGTCCACGAGGCCTTGCAGCTGCAGGAAGGCGCCGAGAAGGGGCTTCGCGTCGGTGAGATCCTCATCAAGATGGGTCTGATCGACGAGGGCAAGCTGGAGACGGCGCTCGCCGCCCAGCGCGGCCTGCACTATGTGAACCTCGACGAGTTCGAGCTGCAGGACGACGTCCTGGCCAAGCTCAAGCCCGAGACCGCCACCGCCTACGGCGTGGTGCCACTCGAGTTCGATCCGTCGGTCAACCGCATCACCATCGCCATCAAGAACGCCGACAACTTCCAGGCCGTCGACGACCTGAAGCAGCTGCTCGGGTTCCGCGTGAGCGCCGTGGTGGCGTCGCCTGCCAAGATCGACGCCATCCTGGCCGCGCGCTACGCCGGCAAGCGCACCGGCCTCGACCTGTCCAAGGTCACCACCAGCTCGGCCGTTTCGTCGCTCGAGTCGCGCGCCGACGGCATCGACCTCGCCACCATCGCCCAGGCCGCCAACGACAACGCCGTCGTCGAGCTGGTGCAGTCGATCCTCATGATCGCCATCCGCGACAAGGCCAGCGACGTCCACTTCGAGCCCTTCGAGGACGAGTTCAAGCTCCGCTACCGCATCGACGGCGTGCTCTACGAGATGCAGGCCATCCCCAAGGGCCTGGCCACCGCGCTGGTGTCGCGCGTCAAGGTCATGTCCAAGCTCGACATCGCCGAGCGGCGTCTGCCGCAGGACGGTCGCATCGAGCTCCACCTCGGCGAGGCGCCCGTCGACCTCCGCGTGGCGGTGCTGCCGACCATGTTCGGCGAGTCGGTGGTGCTCCGCGTGCTCGACCGCTCCAACGTGCAGCTCTCGCTCGACAAGGTGGGCCTGCGCGAGGACGACCTCGCCAAGTTCCGCGTGATGATCAACAAGCCCAACGGCATCGTGGTCGTCACCGGCCCGACCGGCTCGGGCAAGACCACCACGCTGTACGCGGCGCTCAACGAGCTCAACTCGGTCGACGTCAAGATCCTCACCGCCGAGGACCCCGTCGAGTACGACGTGCAGGGGCTCGTGCAGTGCCAGGTGAACACCGAGCAGGAGCTCACCTTCGCCAAGCTGCTCCGCAGCTTCCTCCGTCAGGACCCCGACATCATCCTCGTCGGCGAGATCCGCGACCTCGAGACCGCGCAGATCGCCATCCAGGCGTCGCTCACCGGCCACCTGGTGCTCACCACGCTGCACACCAACGACGCGCCCAGCACCGTGCTGCGTCTTCTGGACAAGGACGCCGCGCGTCTCGATCTCGCCGCGCTGGGAATGCCCGCGGATATCGTCGGCGCCTTCGACGCCTGCATTCGGCAGCCCCATGGACTGGTGCTGGTCACCGGCCCGACCGGTTCCGGGAAGACC
>CAIOCH010000663.1 GCA_903856525.1 uncultured bacterium
GATGACGACGCCACGCAGGTCCTTCATGAGGACGACGGGCATGTCGACGCAGCGATGTTCCAGCAGCTCCTGCGCGATTCCGATGCGGTGCTCGTTGCGCGGAATGCAACCCGCGTGCGTCTCAACCAGCTGATTCGTTCGATCCGTGGTTTCGAGCGCTTCCCGGGCGACTGGCTCCCGAAGCCGGGCGAGCTGCTCGTGGCGATCGAGCGGGCATCCGACAGCGACTTCGCAGGGCAGCCGACGCTCTCGAATGGACAGCGGCTTGTGGTCGATCGCGTGGTGCGGCTGGGCGAAGGCGTGAAGAAGTCGACGGGCGAACCCATCGACTACGTGGTTGTGGAGGCACATTGCGCGGACGACCCAACCGTCCGAGGGACTTGGCCGATCTCGCAGGAGATGCTGGTGGGCAAGCATGTCGTGGGCGATGAAGTGATCACCAAGAACATCGCGGGTCCCCGCTCCGGAGTGCTGCGATGCGACTGGGCGTACGCACTCACGGTGCACAAGGCCCAAGGGAGCGAGTGGGGGCGGGTCCTGGTGGTTGATCACGGCGCCTACGACAAGGTCGGCCAGCGTCAGTGGAACTATGTCGCCCTGACCCGCGCCCGAAGCACTGTGACGGTCGTGCGGCTGCGGAAGGACAGTGCGCTGCTGGCGTGATGTCGGAGGACCGTGCCTGGCACGTGCCATGCAGTGCCAGGCACTGCGCGGCACGTGCCGGGCACGCTTCCTCCTCCTATCCCACGCGGCGCGCGAGATAGACGGTGCGCTCGAAGAGGCTTGTCGCGTAGAGGATCGTCGCCTGATCCTCCGGCGACCCGAACTCGCCTCCGACCGCGTTGCGGCGCACGGACTCCATCTGTTCGCCGCGGTCGGAGGTCATCGCCTCGAGCAAATCGCGATCTGCGGAGTCGCTCCTCTCGAGCCACTCGCGAAGGGTGCCCAGCAGCACATCGCTTGCCTCTGCCAGGCCTCCACCGAGCATCCGCGCCATGGAGTCAGCGGGCAGTCGATCGATCGCGGTGGCCATCTCGTCCACCGACTCGACGAGCTCCGCCAGCGCCTGCTGTCGTGCGATCGCGGATGCGATCTGCACCCCACGGTCGTGGTCCTTCTCCGCGGCCGCGAGGTCGGCCAGGAACCCCGCGATCTCGGCACCGAGCGATCCGAGCGCCGCACGGACCTCGCGATGGTCGAGACCCGTGGCCGCCGCCGCATCGAGTCGAGCCCGATCAAGCAGCGCCGGCAGCGCCGACACCACCCGTGCCTGCTCGCGGCGCACCAGGTCCATGGCGATCTCGCTGTCCTCGAGCACCCCCTCGTCGAGGTAGCGCGGACGTGCGAGCGCATCCTCGGCGGCCTCGGGCGCGAGGGTGCCCAGGATCCCTTCGGAGCGTCGGCGCAGCAGCCAGCCGGCGAGGGGGCAGCACAGCATCTGCAGCAGGAACCCGATGGCGAGATCGGTCTCGATGTTCACGCGGACCCGTGCCAGCAGCTCCGGCAGCGATGGCAGCAGATCGGTCGCGGCGAACAGCATCCATGTCCCGAGCAGCGAGGCCGAGCACGCGTTGAGGATCGCCTGCCAGTACGAGATCCGCAGCGCCTCGCCGCGGAGTCCCTGGCCGAGCAGGATCACCGACAGTCCGATGCCGACGCCGGTTCCATGGATGACCATCATCGCCTGCTCGACGCCGAGGAGGCCCTTGCCGCAGAGCGCGATGAGGATGACCACGATCGCGCTCGAGCTCTGGATGACCACGCGCAGCAGCGCGCCTGCGATGAACCCGAGGACGAGCGAGCCGTTGAGCGCCACGCTGATGGTGGCGAACCACTCCGCTTCCTGCACGGGCGCCGCGGCGCGCTTGAGCTGGGTGAGTCCGAACAGCAGGAACCCGATGCCGAGGACTGCGCCGAGGACGGCATTGGCCGAACGCAGCTTCCGGTTGCGTAGCCCGAGGCCCGCGAGACCGATCAGCCAGAGCGTGGCGAGGTTGAGGTTGACCGCGGCGAGGAACGCGAGCATCGCCGTGCCCGGGTTTGCCCACGCGACCACGGAGAGGGCGCGGGTGAGCGGCAGCAGGCGCGCCGACACAAGGCCAGCGAGCAGGAACGAGACCGCCGTCGCACTTTGGCTGAGGGCGCCGAAGGTCACGCCCAGCACGGCCGCGCGGAACGGACTCGACACGGCGGCCCGGGCCCGGCGCCGCATGGACCGCGATGCGAGGCCCTTGAGGCTGGCCTTGACCCCATCGAGGCCCAGGAAGAAGAACACGAGCCCCGTGAGGAAGAGGGGCAGGCTCTCAGCCGCGGACATGGGCGCGCTCCCTGCGCACGGCGATCGCGCCCACGGCGATCACGAGCCCGACCGCGAGGAGTGAGAGAATCTCGATCCACGCCTTGATGCGTCGTGCGCTGTCGGCGGCCTGGGTCGTCGCCTCGACGCGCCGGGTGCGGGCGAGTGCGCTCCATTCGTCGGCGAGTGCGAAGAGCTCGTGCCGTGCCTGGTCCATCGCGGGGAGCAGGGCTTGGTCGGCGGCGACAAGCGCGTCCTCGTCGGCCTGGCGTGCATCCGCGATCGACTCGGCGAGCAGCTCCTTGGCCTTCGTCGCGCCCAGGACCGCGCGCGAAGCGCCCTCGATGGGAAGTGCCGCGGCCGACCCGAGCGCAACGAGCTGCTCGAGGCGCTCGCTCAGGTCCGCCGTCGAGGTGGCCAGCGAGGACTTGGCGCGGAGCGCGCCCCGATCGTCACCCAAGTGCGCCGCGAGCAGGTAGGACTTCCACGCAGCACCCTGTCCAGCAAGTGCGCCCGCCGCTGCGGAGGCCTCCTGCACGGCGGCGTCGAGCGCGTGCTGCTGGTCGACTGCGTCGCGCACCCGCAGTTCCGCGGTGGCGAGGACGGCGATCGCAAGGCCAGCGAGGAGGATCGTGGCCGCGGCCGCCGCAAGCGCCAGTGGTCCGGCGAGACGCATGGGTCGAGCGGCGGTCGATGGAATCGTGGAAGCCATGTGGCGACGGGTTCCGCTCAGCGCGCGAGCGCCGCGCAGCCTTCCTCGACCGTGGAGGAGATCGACAGCAGCGCCTTGAGTCCGGAGAACTCGAGCAGCTGCCGCACGTGCGGGCGGGCCGCGCACACGCTGACGCCGCCGCCGAGGGGCTTGACGCGCTTGACCAGCGTGAGCAGCGGCCGGACTCCGGCACTGGACAGGAACTCCAGCCCCGAGCACTCGAGGACGACGCGACGCGCGCCCGTCGCCACGAGGTCCTCCAGGAATCGCTCGGCGGCGATCTGCGAGTTGGCGTCGAGCTTGCCCGCGAGCGCCACGACGCGCGGGGCGTCGGGCGTCTCGCTGCTGGCGGGACTTGCGGTGAGGACAAGGCCATCGGCCTGCATGGTGGACATGAACCGAGCATAACGGTGCGGCCGCCCTCCTCGGGGCGTTCGACCGCACAAACCCCGCATCTTCACACTCGCTGGTCGCGCACGGCACGTGCCATGCAGTGCCAGGCACTGCATGGCACGTGCCGTGCACCGCGGTATCCTCCATGGCATGGCGGTGCGTGCTGCGCTCATGATCCTGTCGATGGCTGCGTTGGCGACCGCGGCGGGGACGCTCGGGTTCCGCCATGCGCCCGCCACGGGTGGACTTGTCGAGCGCGTCGACTTCGCGGACGAGGTGCTCCCGATCCTGGCCAACCACTGTTTCCGCTGCCACGGCGGCGTGCGAGAGATGGCGGGACTGAACCTCTCGTCGCGGGAGCGCGTGCTGGCGACGCTGCGGAGCGGGCATACCGCGGTGGTGCCGGCAGCGCCGGCACGCAGCGAGCTGCTCGTGCGCATCGCGTCGGATGATCCCGACGAGCGCATGCCGCCCGATGGCACACCGCTCGACGAGCGCGAGGTGCGCACCATCGCGCGCTGGATCGCCGAGGGTGCGGAGTGGGGGGTGCACTGGTCGTTCGCCCCGCGCGTGGATCCGGTCGCCGCGGCGACGGGCGACGAGCGGTGGATCCGCCGCGACCTCGACCGCTTCGTATCGGCGCGTCACGCGTCGTCGGGTATCCGGCCGGCACCCGAAGCTGATCGGGAATCGCTCGTCCGCCGCGTCGCGCTCGACCTGACGGGCGTCCCCGCCGACGAGGCGGTGCGCGCTGCGTATCTCGCTGACCCCGATTCCAACGCCGCCTACGCACGGCTCGTCGACACGCTGCTTGCGAGCCCCGCGTACGGCGAGCGCTTCGCCCGCGTGTGGCTCGACCTCGGCCGCTACGCCGACACGCAGGGCTACGA
>CAIOCH010000664.1 GCA_903856525.1 uncultured bacterium
GCCTCGTGGTGCATGCCCACCTCGCGCGCCTTGGCGCGCACGGCCTTGAAGTCGCGCATGTCGACGCCGGTACCGCGGCGGAACAGCTCCTCGAACTTCACCCGCACGAACGGCTTCGCGTAGTCGATCGCGAGGTCGCCCCACGGCAGGACCGGTCCGTTCGGTTCGACGCGCAGCCCCGCGGCCTGGCGCTCGCCCACCATAGACACCGCGAGCTCGTGGATGAGGCTCTCGGTGAGCTCCATCATGGTGCCGTAGTCGCCGAACGCCTCGTACACCTCCATCGCGGTGAACTCGGGATTGTGCGAGCGGTCGATGCCCTCGTTGCGGAAGTTGCGGTTGATCTCGTAGACCTTGCGCATGCCGCCCACCATGCAGCGCTTGAGGTACAGCTCCGGCGCGATGCGCATGAAGAGCGGCATGTCGAGCGCGTTGTGGTGCGTGGTGAACGGCCGCGCCGCGGCGCCACCGGCGATCGGCTGCAGCACCGGCGTCTCGACCTCGAGGAACCCGCGCGCGTCCATGAAGCGGCGGATGCGCGACACGATGCGGGCGCGCATGGCGAAGACCTTCGCGGTCTCGGGGTTCGCGTACATGTCCACATAGCGGCGGCGGTAGCGCAGCTCGGGATCGCTCAGTCCGTGCCACTTCTCCGGCGGCGCAGCGAGCGACTTCGCACCGAGCGAGACGTCGGTCGCCCAGATGCAGACCTCGCCCTTCTGCGTGCGGCCGACCGGTCCCTCGACCACCAGGATGTCGCCGTAGTCGGCGGCCTTGGCCAGCTCGAAGGAGTTGGCGGCGATCGCCGCCTTCGAGATGCTCACCTGCAGGTCGCCCGTGGCGTCGCGCAGGAAGAGGAACACCAGCTTGCCCATGTCGCGGTGCTGCACGATGCGGCCGGCGACCTTGGCCACCGGACGCGCGTCGGGAACCTCCTGCGGGGCTGCCGCGCCCGCGGCCTTCGCATCCTTGGCGAGCTTCGCCGCGGCCTCATGGGCGGCATGCGCCTCCTCCGAGAACAGGGCGCGTGCGTCCGCCAGTGGAAGCAGTCCATCGACCCGCTGCCCGTACGGCTCGAAGCCGAGCTCGTCGCGGAACCGCTTCAGCTTGGCGCGCCGTGCGGCAACGATCTCGGACTCGGACAGTGGTGCGGCATCCTGCGGAGTGGTCTCGGCCATAGGCCCCGAATCCTAGCAAGACTGGTCAATCCACTTCGACTTGGAGCGATTTGGCGCTACGCTGCCCGACTTCTCTCGGAACCCCCTATGTCACCCTCGACTCGTCGACTCGGAATCCTCACTGGCGGCGGCGACTGCCCCGGCCTCAACGCCGTCATCCGCGCGGTCGCCAAGACCGCCATCCTCCAGTACGGCATCGAGGTCGTCGGCATCGAGGACGGCTTCCAGGGCCTCATCGAGCACCGCGTGCGCCCGCTCGGCCTCAAGGACGTCTCCGGAATCCTCACGCGCGGCGGAACCATCCTCGGTTCCAACAACAAGTGCAATCCCGCGCGCTACTGCACGGGTCGCAAGCCCGACGGCACCCCGATCTGGGAGGACGTCACCGAGAAGTGCCTCACGACGATCGCACGGGAGAGGCTCGATGCCCTCATCGTGATCGGCGGTGACGGCACCATGGCGTGCGCGGCGCCCATCGCGGCCGCCGGCATCAACGTCATCGGCGTGCCCAAGACGATCGACAACGACCTCGTGGGAACGGAGATCACCTTCGGCTTCCTCACCGCCGTCGCCACCGCCACCGAGGCGCTCGACCGGCTGCACTCGACCGCCGACAGCCACCACCGCGTGATGGTCTGCGAGGTCATGGGCCGCAACGC
>CAIOCH010000665.1 GCA_903856525.1 uncultured bacterium
ACACACCGGGTCGGACCACACGAAGAGGCCAGCGTTGCCAGGATACGACAGGTGCTTCCAGTCGAACTCGAGCACGAAGTTCTCGTAGACCTTCTCGGTGCGCAGGATGCCCGTGGGCTGGCCGGTGCACTTGATGATCGGCGCACCGGTCTCGTCCTTGGCAACGGTCCAGGTGGTCGGCGAGGTGTTGACGTTGACCCAGCCGCTCAGGTCCTTGCCGTTGAACAGGTCGATGGCCTTGGAGCGGTCGACGGCCTTGGAGCGGTCGACGGGAGCGGGAGCTGTCGCGGGACTCCCGCTCATCGCGGGAGCGACGAGCGCCGTGGACATGGTGAAGGCGAACGCACCGAAGAGTGAGTGCAGGGTCATGCCCGCACGGTATCGGATAGCCTGCGTCCATGGCAAACGGGACGCTCGCTGCGTGGATCGACCGAACGGACGCTGCGGGAGTGGATCCTGCGCGGATCGAGCGCGGGAGCGCCCCGGTCGGCGCGGCGGTTCCGCAGGAGTGAAGCCATGCAGCACACGCACCGACTCGCCTACCTCGCAGGTCATCTGCTCATCGATCTCCCCGAGGGGAGGTTCGTGGTCGACACGGGGAGTCCAGCCAGTTTCGGCGACTCCGGCAAGGCGACCTATGGCGGCCGCACCCACGTACTGCCGCGCAGCGCGGGGGGCATCGGTCTGCCGGAGCTCGCGGGGCTCGGCCTCGAGGCGCGCATCGGCGCGCGGCTGCGTGGGCTCCTCGGAATGGACATCCTGGGAGACGAGCCCGTGATGTGGGACGGCGCGCGGGGACGCGCGATCGTGCGGCCCGCGGCCCCGGCGGCATCGCTTGCGCGCGTGCGCGTCGAGCGTGATCCGACCGTGGGAGTCCCGGTGATCGCCGCCTTGGTGGCAGAGCGCACGATGCGACTCGTGTTCGACACGGGGGCGCAGTTCGGCTACCTCACAGAGCCAGCGGCGCTTGCGGCCGGCGTGGACGCGGGCGAGTTCGACGACTTCCATCCGGCGCTCGGCGCGATCAAGTCCGCGTCGGCGAAGATCCCCGTGGGCCTGGCGACGCAGCGCGTGCGCGAGCGCTTTGGCCATCACGGGCCGCTGTCGCAGGGCGTGCTTCGTCCGCTCGGAGTCGACGGCATCCTCGGCTGCTCGTGGATGCGCGACCGCCCGGTCTGGTGGCTGCCCGGCGAGTCGGCGCTCGTGATCGGATAGTGGTCAGGCCGCGACGGTCCGATCGCGCGGGCGCTGGAGTCGCTTGGCGACACCCACGAGGAGGACGAGCGCCGGCACCTCGACGAGCGGCCCGATGACCGTGGCGAAGGCCTCACCCGAGGAGAGGCCGAACACCGAGATGGCCACGGCGATCGCGAGCTCGAAGTTGTTGCCCGCGGCGGTGAACGCCAGGGTCGTGGCGCGCGCGTCGTCGGAGCCCGCGCGCCGCGCCAGCCAGAACGAGACGAACCACATGATGCCGAAGTAGAGGACGAGCGGGACGGCGATGCGCACGATGTCGAGCGGCGCCGCGGCGATGCGCTCGCCCTGGAGGCTGAACATCACCACGATCGTCGCGAGGAGCGCCACGAGCGTGACGGGCCCGATGCGCGGCAGGAACCGCTCGCCGTACCACGCGTCGCCCTTGGCGCGGCGGAGCACGGCCCGCGTGAGCATGCCCGCGACGAACGGGATGCCGAGGTAGATGAGCACGCTGGTGAAGACCTCGCCGATGCCCACGGAGATCTCGATGCCGCCGAGACCGACGAGCGGGGGCAGCACGGTCATGAAGACCCACGCGTACGCGCCGAAGAAGAGCACCTGGAAGATGCTGTTGAAGGCGACGAGACCCGCGGCGTACTCGGCGCTGCCGCCGGCGAGGTCGTTCCACACGAGCACCATGGCGATGCATCGCGCGAGGCCGACCAGGATGAGTCCCATCATGAACTCGGGCTGGTCGCGCAGGAACAGCGCGGCCAGCGCGAACATCAGCACGGGACCGATGACCCAGTTCTGCACCAGCGAGAGCGCGAGCAGCCGCTTGTCGGCGAAGACCCGCGGCAGCTCCTCGTAGCGCACCTTGGCCAGCGGTGGGTACATCATGAGCACCAGCCCGATGGCGATGGGGATGTTGGTGGTGCCCACGCTCGCGGCGTCGACGGCGTCGCGGAACCCGGGGAAGAAGCGGCCGATGGCAACGCCCGCCGCCATCGCCAGGAAGATCCACAGCGTCAGGCCGCGGTCGAGGAACGAGAGCCGCTTGGGCGCAGTGCAGGGCGCAGGACAGGGAGCGGAGGCGGTCATGGCTGGTGTCCCTCGTGGCGGCACGCGTCGGGAAGCAGGCGCTCGACCGTGGCCACGAACGCCCGGATCTCGTCGCGCACGCGGCGATAGTGGGGCATGGCCTCGTCGTCGCTGGCGGCGCCCGCTGCGAGACGCGGCGGATCGTCGAACCCCACATGCACCACGCGTGCGCCGGGAAAGTGCGGGCAGTGCTCGTCGGCGTGTCCGCAGACGGTCACGACGAGATCGAAGGTGATTCCGATCGCGTCGGGCGTCTTCGACGCGTGTCCCGAGATGTCGACACCTGCCTCGTGCATGGCACGGACGGCGAGCGGGTTGAGGCCGTGCGGCTTGGTTCCCGCGCTGTGGGCCTCGATCCGCGAAGAGTGCATGGCGCGCGCGAACCCCTCCGCCATCTGGCTCCGGCATGAGTTTCCGGTGCAGAGGAAGAGGACGCGGGGGAGGTGCTCAGCAGCAGCCATTGGAACCTCCGGCTCCGCAGCAGCCACGATCCCCGACGCAGTCCACGGGTGGATTGGCCGCAATGGCGTCGGCCAGCGCGCGGAAACGCCCGGAGACCTCATCGGCGCGCAGGCGGTAGCGCACGATCCGGCCGTCGCGCTCCGATGCGAGCACGCCGGCGCGCGCGAGCGCCTTGAGGTGGCGCGACACGACGGAGAGATCGACGGAGCAGCATTCGGCGATCTCGCCCACGCTGCAGGCGCGGCGGCAGCGTGCGATGCAGGCGATGAGCCTGAGTCGCGTCGCATCGGCGAGGGCGGCGAAGAACCCCGCGTCGAGGGC
>CAIOCH010000666.1 GCA_903856525.1 uncultured bacterium
CCCTGCGACTTCCCTATTTGGCCTTGCTCCCGGTGGGGTTTGCCGTGCCACGTCCGTTGCCGGCCGCGCGGTGCGCTCTTACCGCACCATTTCACCCTTACCTGCGTTGCCTTCCCTGACGGGGAGTTGGCGCATCGGCGGTATCTTTCTGTTGCACTTTCCGTAGGCTCGCGCCTCCCAGGCGTTACCTGGCACCGTGTCCGAAGGAGCCCGGACTTTCCTCCACATCTCGCGAGAAATGCAGCGATCGCCTGGCCGACTCCGAGGCGCACCATACCCGTCGATGGGCCAAACGACAATCAAGACTTTCTGTGCGGCCGCGGGCTGCGCGACCACGGGCGTAGAGCGGCTAGCGCCGCAATTGCGCGAGGCGCACCGCGAGCGCGTAAGCCTCGGCGCGAGGCACCTCGCAAGCCTCGGCAGCAAGCGCCGCTGCCTTGGAGGCCGGCAAGTGCTCGAGGGCGGCCTGCACCGTACGCTCAAGCTGCGCCTGCGCAGCAGGCTCACGCGCCGCGCCCGTGGCGGACGGCGCGGCGGTCGGCGCGCCGGCGATGACCAGCGTGATCTCACCGCGCGCCATGTCCTCGTCAGCAGCCGCGCTCTTCGCGAGGCTCTCGAGCGGTCCACGGTAAACGGTCTCAAAGATCTTGGTGAGCTCGCGCGCCACGGCGGCCTCCCGTGTCGCACCCAACACGGCCGCGCAATCGGCGAGCACCTCGGCGATGCGGTGCGGGGCCTCGAAGAACACCATCGTGCGCGGCTCATCTCGCAAGCCGACCAGCCTTTGCCACCGCTCTGCGGCGCGCGTCGGCAAGAACCCCTCGAAGCAGAACCGGTCGGTGGCGATGCCGCAGATGCTGAGCGCTGCGGCGATCGCGGTAGGGCCCGGCACGCAACGCACCGGGATCCCCGCCGCCGCCGCCGCGCGCACCAATCCGAATCCAGGATCGGAGAGCAGCGGCGTACCGGCGTCGCTCACCAACGCCACCACCTCTCCCGCCTCGAGCCGCGCCAAAAGGCTCGCCTCCCGGCCTCGCTCGTTGTGTGCATGCAGAGACACCATCGGCTTGCGCAAGCCGAGCGCTGCGAGCAACTGACCCGTGCGGCGGGTGTCCTCTGCGGCCACCACGTCGGCAGCCGCCAGACTGTCGCGGGCACGCGGCGCGAGATCACCGAGGTTGCCGATCGGTGTCGCAACGACCTCCAGTCGCCCGAGTCCCCTGCGAAGCGCCGGTCCGACAGCGTCAGGCACTATAATCCCGCTCCATGTGGTCCATCCGGCATGCTGCCCCCGTGAGGTCGGCACTTCAACCCCACCCCGGACGAGCCGCCCCCATGGCTTGCCTGATCGCCCTCGTCTTGACGGGCTGCGCCGCCGCCCCCGAGCCGATCGAACCCCCTTCTCCTGAACGAGCCGCGGCATTCGCCGCCCGCGGTGAACACGCCTCGGCCGCACGCGATTACGAGGCCATCGCCGGTTTTGCGCCCGCCGCTGTCGCCAACGACTTCAAGCTGCTCGCCGCCCTCGAGTGGCTTGCTGCGCGCGATCCGCGCAAAGCCCAGACGACGCTCGAATCGCTCACGGATCCGCTCGATGCGCGGCAAGCGCTTTCGCGGGATCTGTCGGCGGCCGAGACGGCATTGGCGCTCGGGGAGCCCGCGCGCGGGTGGTCGATCCTCGAGAAAGTGTCACCGCCCTCCGCCAATGCGGACTTCGATCGCTATCACAGCGTGCGGCAACGGCTCGCCTTCGCCACCGGTCGGGCCCTAGCAGGCATCGGCAGCAGCCGCGCCCGCGAGGCACGGGCACTCGATGCCGCCGAGCGCTCTGCGCTTCG
>CAIOCH010000667.1 GCA_903856525.1 uncultured bacterium
CATCGCCGTTGCGATCGTGCTGCTGGCCGTGGGGATTCCCCGCCTGCGCGGCTATCTCGATGCCAGGAGCTTCGTGCCCGCGGAGTCCATCGGGTTGTCGTTCGTGGATCCGCCCTCGTGGTGGGACGCACCGCGCGCAGAGGACATGCGCCGCATGGTCGCGAACGCCGTGGGCGATGGGTCGGCCATCGATCCCTCTCGGCTGGCCACCGCGCAGGAGGCGCTGCAGCAGAGCGGCTGGTTCCGCTCCATCCGCCAGGTGCGGATGGACGGCAAGGGCGGCTTTGTGGTGGAGGCGACCTTCCGTCAGCCCGTTGCGGCGGTGCTCCACGCCGGACGGGAGTACCTCATCGACACGGAGGCCTGCCGCGTGCCCCTCGAGTGGGAGCTCGGCGCCCGTCCCGCGAGGCCGCACTGGATCTCGCTGCACCATGCGGCATCGCCGCCGCCGGGTGAACCGGGCGCGCGCTGGACCGGCCGCGATGTCGATGCCGGGCTGGCGCTGCTCGCCGCCCTGCGCGATCGCCGCTGGGAGACGCAAGTGGCGGCCATCGACCTCGCGGAGTTCGACACGACGGGCCTCGTGCTGCGCACGGTGAACAACGGCCTGATCGTGTGGGGCTACCCGCCCGGCACCTCGACCACGGCAGAGCCGCCCGTCGAGGCCAAGCTGCGCAACCTCGACCATCTGTTCGCGCGCTCGGGCTTCATCGACAACGGCGCGGGCAGGATCCTTGACCTGCGGACGGACGTGCCTTCGATCCGCGTGGCGACCGAGGCAGCATCGGCCGACGCAGCAGCGGGTATCGTCCGCTGAACCCGCGCAGCGACGGACGCCGGCGCGCACACACCTCGTGAACGATCACGCGCCCAGCTCCCCCACCACCAACGATCCGGTTGGCAATCACGCCGATGGCATGCCCGCTGCGGGCACGCAGTCGACGACTCCTCGCGGTCTGCTGATTCCGCGAGGGCTTGTCATGCTGTCGGCTGCGTGGATCTTCACCAGCTGGATCGCGCTCTTTGGCCTTCATCCGCCCGTGCAGCCGCAGGCCGCCAGCTACGGTCCATCGATCCACCTCCTCTTCATCCTGCTCGGCGTGGGCATCGCCGTCGCCTGGCCCCTGCTGCGGCTTTCAGGAAGGCCTTCCGCGGTGCCCGTGGCACAGGCGGCGATCGACGGACTCTCCATCTTCGTGCTGGTGCAGGTGGTGGTCTGGCCGCTCCGCCTGGTCACCAACTGGACACTCCCGCGCACGCTGGTGGTGGACACGGCCATCGCGGCCGCGATCGTGACCACGGCCGCGATCCTCGCCGCTTCGCAGGGTTGCACGCGTCCGCGTCCGCGCATCGTCGCCATGGGTGTTGGCATGTGCCTGGTGCTCCTCCCGTGGATCCTCGGGCTCATCCGGCTCGGTCCGCCCATCGATGCGTTCCTCGGGGAGACCGCGACCGCCCTGAGCGCCCCCGCGCTTCTCGGCCGCTTCTCGGGGCCTGCAACCCTCGATCCGACCGATGCCGATCGCGCACTGGCACTGCGGGCCGTGGCGCTCTCCGCGATGGCCTGGGCCGTGGTCGTCGTGATGCGGTTGACCCGTCGGTCGGCCGATTCGACCTGACCGCCCTGTTCGGCTATCCTCCCCGCCGCGACGCGGGAGCTTCCTCCCGCGTCGCCCGTTTTCATCGCCTTCGTTCCCGCGCCGCGGGTCGTTCGGAGGCATCGGTGCGGATCCGATTCCGCGCCACGCCCGGTTCGGACCCACCTCGGGTCGTTGGTTTCGAGAGGTTGCACTCATGGATTTCATCACCGCCGAAGAGAAGACCCTCCTCCAGGAGAAACTCTCCGAGCTCCGGCTCCTCGACAAGCAGCTCATCCAGCGCATCGCCGACGCGCGTGCGCTGGGAGACCTGCGCGAGAACGCCGAGTACCACGCGTCCCGCGAGGACAAGGCGATGAACGACGCCAAGATCAAGGAACTCGAGGAGCGCATCGCGACGGCGCAGGTCGCCGACGCGAGCGCGCTTCCCCAGGACATGGTGTTCGTGGGCGCGACCGTGCGACTGCGCGACGAGGATCGGGGTGACGACGACCTCTACCGCCTGGTGGGCCAGGCGACCGGACGCTTCGACCTCGACTACGTCGAGGTGACCACCACGAGCCCCATGGGCGTCGCGCTCATGAAGGCGCGCATCGGCGAGACCATCCGGGTTGATCTCCCGCGCGGCGAGAAGCGGTTCATGATCCTCGAGATCATCCTCTGAGCGGATGTTCGCGCGCGGGCGGGGCGGAGGGACTCACGGTTCCGACGGATGCTCCACGACCACGCGGGCTCCGCGTCGCACATTGTCCAGCGTGCGCACGGTTCCATCCGGAAACCGCACGCGCACGGTGATCGGATCGGTGCCGGTCGGCACCCCGAAATGCACCTCGGGCGAGAGATTCGACTGGAACGGCCCACCGCCGGCACACCAGCGCCGCTGTACGGCACCACCGACCTCGAGGCTCACCTCCGCACCCACGGCGCGATGGTTGCCGACACCGCGACGACGGTCGCGCGGCACAACGATCACCCAGTCGGCGGCGGCGTCGTGGTCGGCGTCGTGGTCGTTGCGAAGCACCTGCAGCGGCTGGTTGAGTCCTGCCAGCACCGCATCGATGTCGCCATCGAGGTCGAGGTCGGCGAACACCGCGGTCCGGTCCACGCGCGGCGCGAGGGTCCAGCTTCCCGCCCGCTCGAGTGCATCGAACCGCGCGCCGCGCCGCTCCATGAGCAACGGTGGCTGCGCGTACTCCGAGTCCATGAGCGCCCTGCTCGCCTGCGGATACACGTGTCCGTTGACCACCAGGAGGTCTTCGTCGGCATCGTGGTCGAAATCAACGAAGGCGGTGCCCCATCCCACGAGCGTGCGGCTGGGCGCACCGAGCCCGAACTGATTGGTGCGGTCGTCGAAGTTGCGGCCGTCGAGGTTGAGGTGCAGCGTGTTGGTGTCGCTGGAGAAGTTGGTCGTGAAGACGTCGGGGCGGCCGTTGCCGTCGACATCTGCCACCGCCATGCCCATGGTTGCCTGCGCCGAGCCCGCGCCATTGACCGCCACACCGGAGCGGAGGCCGTGGTCGACGTACGTCCACGCGCCGGTGGGAACGAAGAGGTTGTTCTCCTGCGAGTCGTTTCCAACGAGGATGTCCGGCTTGCCGTCGCCCGTGAAGTCGACGATCGCGACGTTGAGCCCAAAGCCGGGCTTGACCGCGGTGATGCCGCTTGACTGCGAGCGATCGACAAAGGTGCCGTCGCCCTGGTTCTCGTACAGGCAGTCCGGGGCAGCGGGATAGCCGCGCGGTCCTGCGATCACCGCCTGGCCCTTGAAACTCGCGGGCGGCAGTGGCCTGGCGGGATCCGCCTCCACGTAGTTCGCCACGTAGAGGTCGAGGTCACCGTCGCCGTCGAGATCGGCGAACGCGGCGCTGGTGGCCCAGCGCGCGTCACCCACGCCGGCACGGGCGGTGATGTCCTCGAAGCTGCCGTCGCCACGGTTGCGGAGGAGCACGTTGGGGCCGAAGCAGCAGATGAAGATGTCGTCGAAGCCGTCGGCATCGACGTCACCCACCGCTGCGCCGAAGCTCCAGCGGGTGTGCGCGATGCCGCTCGCAGCGGTGGCATCGGAAAAACGCATGGAGCCATCGTTGCGGAAGAGCCGTGCGCCCGGCCCCCTCTCGGGCTGCGCGGTCGTGGCGCCATTGGGCACGAACACGTCGAGGTCGCCGTCGTTGTCGAAGTCGATGAGCGCGAGCCCGCCGCCCTTGACCTCGAGGATGTGCGTGCTCGGCGTCTCGCCGCTGATCGGCGTGCAGGCGATGCCGCTCTGCGCGGTGACATCGGTGAAGCGGATGCCATCGGCCGGGGCGGCTGGCGGCTCTGCTTTCGCAGGGAGCTCCGGCGCAACCCGGCCGAGCGCCTCGAGGATCCTCCGTTCATTGCCACGCGCGGCGTCCGCCTCGGCCGGCTTGTCCAGGCGATCCTTCACGCGCGCGACCTTCGCCCACGTCTCATGCTGCATGGGACTGCACTTGATCGCGCGGTCGAGCAGTTCCTCCGCCTTGGCGACCTCATCGCGGCGGAGCGCCACATCGGCCATGCGGGTGAGCACGCGCGCCTGGTCGGCCGGACGGGGCGTGGGATCGGTGAATCCCCTGAGCGCCTTGGCCAGCAGGGCATCGGCATCGTCGAGCTTGTCCTCGCCGATGGCCACGAGTCCGAGACCAAAGGTCGAGTCGGGCTCGTTGGGGACGACCTTGAGGTGCTGCTCGAACGCCGCGCGCGCCGCCGGGAGATCGCCGAGATGAAAGCAGCACCAACCGAGGAAGTGCGCAGCGTGGCGTTGCTCGGGAAAGGCCTGCGTGGACGCGGCCGCGCGCTCGAGCGGGGCGCGGGCCTCCGCGTACTGCTTGAGCTTGTTCAGGGCGATGCCGAGCACGGCCTGCGCACGCTCGACGTCGGGGCGCTCGGCGATGACGGTGCGCGCCGTGAGCGCGGCGGCCTCGAAGGCGTTGCGGCGCATCATGGTGAGCGCGACGTCGAGCCGCGGGTCGTCGGGAAATGCCGCCGACACAGCAGTGGTGGGCGGCGCGGCCGGCGAGGGGCCCTTGCCGCCTTCGGGTGCGACTTGTCCGAATGCACGCGCTCCAGACCCCGTCATGCCGGCGATGCAGATCGCGGGGAGCAGCAATCCCCGGGTGAGGATCCTGCAGAAACCCCTCGGGGCGATGGATGCGGGAAGGCGCGGTGGCATGGCGGTTGGGACGGGGTCGTCGCGGGCGGGACATCGAGCCGTTTCGGTCTTCGCGCGGCGGCTGGGGGCGGAGTCCCGCACTATAGGGCGTGCGGGAAGCGCTTCCGATTCTGGCTCCGAGACGCTGGTGTGAGAACCAAACGGCAGCGTCCGAAACATCTTGCGCGTTCGCGGCAAGTTGGATTTTTCCAATTGTTCCGTCTGTATCGGCTTCCCCTCGCCCCATCGACGGATAACTTGAACAGGCTGCCACCGGGCCGGGTGGCGCGGCGATCGCCCCGCGGTGTGGTTCCGCGGATCTGCGATCGGTTGTGTTCCGTGTGTTCTCTGTGACCTTCCGTATCCGCACCGCGGGTCCCCGCTCCTTGAGGCGTGGGCTCCGACTGAACTCGGCCCTCGAGGGGTCGCGTTGCAAGGTTCACGCGCACCAGTGCACCGCGCGGCTGCTTGGACTGCACGCCATGGCGAAGACAACCACCCTCCCGACCATTCTCACGGCCGCTGCCGTTGCCCTCTGCGCCCACTCGGCAACGCTCGCCGGCGGCGGTGTGACCTTGCAGCCCAAGGCGGGCGATCCGCTGGTTGGCCTGTCCAAGCAGCAGACGGCGCTCTTCTGGGCAGGACGCCTGGCGTACGCCACCCCATTCGGACCCGAGACGGGCCTCGGCCCGGTGATGAACAAGTCCAACTGCCAGAGCTGCCACTCGAATCCCGTGGGCGGTTGGGGCTCGATCGCCGTCACCCGTTTCGGCATCGATGACAAGGGTGAGTTCCTCCCCTTGGAGGAGCTCGGCGGTTCGCTGCTTCAGGCGCTGTCGATCAGCGTCGGCTGCCGCGAGGAGATTCCGGTGGAGGCGACCGTCGTCGCCACGCGCATGACGAACTCGTCGATGGCGTTCGGACTCATCGAGGCGATTCCCGACGCGGCGATCGCCGCCAACGAGGATCCGCTCGACGCCGACGGCGACGGCATCTCTGGCCGCGTGCACTGGGTGCTCCCGCTCGAGGACAGCCCGACGAGTCCGCTGCGTGCCGGCCGCTTTGGCTGGAAGGCGCAGGTCGCGACCGTCCTCAGCTTCTCGGCCGACGCCACGCGCAACGAGATGGGCATCACCAACTCGCTGATCCCCACCGAGACCGCTCCGAACGGAGACATGGCGCTGCTCGCCGCGTGTGACGCCGTGGCCGACCCCGAGGATGTTCCTGATGCGGAGGGCCACGCGTTCATCGACCGCGTGACCCACTTCCAGCGCTATCTGGCCCAGCCGCCGCAGACGCCGCGTTCGGGCATGACCGGCGAGCAGGTGTTCAACGCCATCGGCTGCAACGCATGCCACGTGGCGCAGTGGACCACGGCGAACCTGCCGGGCCTCGAGGACGCGATCCGCGGCAAGACGATCCGCCCCTACTCCGACTTCCTGGTGCACGACATGGGCCTTCTGGCCGACGGCGTGCAGGAAGGCGACGCCAACGAGCAGGAGTTCCGCACACCTGTGCTCTGGAACCTGCGCACGCGCGACCCCATGCTGCACGATGGATCCGCGTCGGGCGGCACCTTCGAGGAGCGCGTGGCCATCGCGATCGCGAAGCACGGTCCCTTCGGCGAGGGCGCTGCATCGGCCGCCGCGTTCGCCAAGCTCTCGGCGACGCAGCGCTCGCAGCTCTTCGCGTTCCTCGGATCGCTCGGCCGCAACGAGTACGACTTCGATGCCAACCAGCTCGTCGACACGCTCGACCTGCAGGTGATGGCGCAGTGCCGCCTCGCCAACACCGTCACGGCGGATGACGCGTGTGCGATCGGCGACGTGAACCAGGACGGCCTGGTCGATTCCGTCGACATGCAGGGCTTCCTACTGGCCGCCGAACGCGATGGCGTGGACATCACGGGCGACTGCGACAAAGACGGCACGCCCGACTTCGTGGCGATCTTCAACGGCGCGCCCGACGTCGACCTGAACGGCGTGCCCGACAACTGCGCTCCCGCCTGCCCTGCCGACCTGAGCGGCGATGGCGCTGTGAACGCGGGCGACCTGGCGATCATGCTCAACGCATGGGGAACCGCCGCTGCGGACCTCGATGGCAATGGATCCACCGGTGGCGCCGACCTCGCGATCCTTCTCGGAGCGTGGGGACCGTGCTGAATTCGCGTGCGTGAGAGTGATGTGGCAGACCGAGGGTGAGTGATGCGCCCGGCGTGGGGCGCACGACAGATGGCCGGGTGATCCGCAGCGTGTTTCCGCGGATACCCCGATAGACCGAGGAACACATGCAGAACCGAATCTTCCTTACCGTTGCCGCAACCATGGCGGTCCCTTGCGCGGTTGCTTCCGCGCAGGGCGCGTGGGTGAACTACGTCAACCAGACGAGCTCGCGCATCGTGGCCTCGTCGACCCTGATCGGCCCCGACAACCTGGAGAAGGACTTCGGCTGGGGCGACTTCGACCAAGATGGCGACGTCGACATCGCCTGCATGCGCAAGTTCCCCGGTTCGATCCAGGGTGGCTTCCGCGACATCCTCTTCATGAACGAAGGTGGCATCCTGGTCGACCGCACGCTCGAGTACGGCATCGCCGCCGATGTGGCGGGGTCGCAGGGCATGCTCGATCCGTGCAACGACCGCGATGTGAAGGTGGTCGACGTGGACAACGATGGCTGGCTCGATCTCGTGACCGCGACCACCATGAGCGACCAGGTGTCGACCATGCTCGGCCAGCCGCGCGTGTACCGCAACCTCGGCGACGACGCCAATGGCAACTGGCTCGGCTTCCGCTTCGAGGACGGCCGCATCCCCCAGCTGTTCGCCATGAACGGCACCGTGGCCAACCCCCGCTTCTGCGACGCCGCGATCGGCGACTTCACGGGTGACGGCTACGTCGACATCTTCTACACCGACTACGACACGCCCGAGACCAGCGGCACCATCTGCTTCGACCTCAACGCCGATGGCGACACGGCCGATGCGGGCGAGTGCCAGCAGAGCCCCGCCGAGACCGCGACGAACGACTTCAACAACAAGTTCCTGGTCAACCTCGGCGCCGCCAACCCCGGCTACTTCGTCGATTCGCTCAACGCGCGCATGACCGCGGCGCAGCTGGCGTCGGCCTTCGGCAACTCGGCCCTCGCGGCCGACATGAATGGCGACGGCAAGCTCGACGTGGTGCGCGTGAACACGCTCACCGGCGGCCAGGATGTCGCGGTGATCTACTCCAAGCCCGATGGCCTGGGCACCAGCTTCAACGGGCCGATCCAGGCGGTGGCCGGCGCCCCCTACTTCATCGACCACGGCGACCTCAACGGCGACGGTCGGCTCGACCTCGTGGTGGTCGACGACGGCCAGGACAAGGTCCTCATCAACACGGGCAACAACGCCAGCGGCTACGCGCAGTTCACGGCATACACCATCGCCGACAGCCTCGCGGAGTTCGGCAACACCACCCGCGTGGCCGACCTCGACAACGACGGCCGCCTCGACGTGATCATCTGCGATGTCGACGCCGACCTCGGGCCGTTCTGCCCGTCGACGGGCCGCCGCACGCACATCTACAAGAACACGGGCGTGGTGGGCACGGGCCTCCTCGACGAGCCGGGGCTCATCCTCCCACTCGCGAGCCAGAGCGCGCTGTTCGACGTGGCGACGGTCGACGTGAACGGCGACGGCTGGGTGGATCTGCTCGTCGGCCGCTGCGGTGGCATCGAGCTGTTCATGAACCAGCCGCCGATCTTCGTCACCTTCTCGTATCCGAACGGGCGGCCCAGCACGCTCGACCCGACCGCCACCAACTCGTTCACGGTGAATGCGGCGATCACGGGTGGCGGCAGCATCGTTCCCGACACCGCGAAGCTGTACGTGTCGACCGACGGTGGCGCCAACTTCACCGGCTACCCGATGACGGCGAGCGGCGCGTCGACCTTCACGGCGACCTTCCCGCCGGTGGCGTGCGGACAGAACATCCGCTACTACGTCGGCGCGCAGCTTTCGAACGGCGGGCTCAACGTCGATCCGTCGACCGCTCCGGCCACGTCGTTCGGCGCACCGGTGCAGACCGGTTCCGCGCTCGTTCTCTCGGAGACCTTCGAGGGCGGTGCCAACGGCTGGACCGCCAGCAACGATGCGGCCCTCACGGCCGGCGGCTGGGCCCAGGGCGTGCCCGTCGGCACGCTCTCAGGCACGCAGGCGTCGTCGCCCGCGACTGATGCGACTCCCGCCCCGGGCACCCGCTGCTGGATGACGGGGATCGGTGCGGCAGGCGGCACCGCGGCCAGCCAGGATATCGATGGCGGCACGTCGACCCTCGTGTCGCCCGTCTTCGACCTGTCGGGTGCGTCGGGCGCCAGCCTGAGCGTCTCGCTGTGGCACTTCTGCAGCGACATCGTCACCAACACCACGGCTGAGATCGATGCGCTGCGCGCCGAGGTCTCCAACGGCGGCGCCTGGCAGACGATGGACGACATCCGCGTGAACCTCAACACGGCGTGGACCACGCGCACCTACCAGCTCGAGAACTTCGTGACGCTCAACAGCACCGTCACCGTGCGCTTCGTGTCGGGCGACCGTCCCGAGAACTCGACCACCGAGTCGGCCATCGACGACTTCGTGCTCACCAAGCTGCTGTGCGAGTCCGCGCCGCCGTGCGTGACCGACCTCGACGGCGACGGCCAGACCAGCGGCGCCGACCTGGCGCTCCTGCTCAATTCGTGGGGCTCACCCAAGCGCGACCTCAATGGCGACGGCACGACGGGCGGCGCCGACCTCGCGCTGCTCCTCAACGGCTGGGGCGCCTGCCCGTAAGCGCGCTTCACATCCGCATCTCCCCGCAGGCCGCGCTCCCGCGCGGCCTGTTTCTTTGCGGGTACGATCCGCGCCCCATGCCCGACATGTCGGTCAATCTCGCCGGAGTGGCGCTCACGAACCCCATCGTGCTTGCTGCGGGAACCTGCGGCTATGTGCGCGAGATGGCAGATGCCCTGCCCCTGGGACGGATCGGCGCGATCACCACCAAGTCGATCACGCGCGAGTCGCGCGACGGCAATGCACCGTGGCGGATCATCGACAGCCCTGCGGGCATGCTCAACGCCATCGGACTGGCGAACGTCGGCGTCGATCGCTTCATGGCCGACAAGCTGCCGGCCGGACGCGATCTGCCGTGCAGGCTCATCGGTTCGGTGGCCGGGCACTCGGTGGACGAGTACACCGCCGTCGCAGCGCGGTTCGCCGCAGCCGATGAGCTCGCGGCCATCGAACTGAATGTGTCGTGCCCGAACACCTCCGATGGCCTCCAGTTCGGCGAGCACCCGGAGGCGCTCCGCGGGCTGCTTGCGGAGGTCAAGCCGGTGGCCCGAGGCAAGCCGCTCATCGTGAAGCTGTCGCCCAATGTGGGCGACATCGTGGCGATGGCGCGCGCCGCGGTCGACGGCGGCGCGCAGGCGCTGGTGGTGGCCAACACCTTCACGGCCATGGCGATCGATGTCGAGACGCGCGCCTTCCGGCTCTCCCGCGGCCGCGGCGGACTGTCGGGGCCGGGCATCCACCCGATCGTGGTGCGCATGGTGCACGATGTGTGGCGCGGCGTGGCGCGCGACGCAGGCGTGCCGATCATCGGACTCGGCGGCGTGTGCAACTGGCGCGATGCCGCCGAGTTCATCCTCGCCGGCGCGAGCGCCGTGGGCATGGGCACCGCGCTCTTCATCGATCCGCGCGCACCGCTGCGCGTGGCGGATGGGCTTGCGGACTGGGTCGCGCGCCAAGGCTGCCGCTCGGTCAGCGAACTCGTCGGCGCCGCGAGAGCGTCCGCATGACCCGCTCCGAGCGCGAGCGCTTCGATGCGATCTTCGAGGAGGTGCTGGCGGCGCTTCCCGAGGGCATCCACCGCCTGATCGAGGAGGTCCCGCTGGTGCTCGAGGATCGCCCCAGCCGCGAGCTCCTGCGCGAGCTCGGCATCGAGGACGATGACGAGATCCTCTGCGGGGTCCACACGGGAGTTCCGCTCACCGACCGCAGCGTGGAGCGACCCGACGCCTCGGATGTGGTGCAGCTCTTCCGCGAGGGCATCATCGACATGGCGGGCGGCTGGGAGGAGGACGAGAACGAGGACGAGGACGAGGACGGAGCGTTCGGTGGCGTGGACCGCATCCGCGAGGAGATCCGCATCACCATCCTGCACGAGCTCGGCCACCACTTCGGCCTCGACGAGGACGACCTCGACCGACTTGGCTACGCGTGAGGCGCAGCCGCATCCATCGCGGATCGCCTACGATGTCGCCCCGCGTCCGAACGCCCCGGAGAACCCATGAACGCTGACCGCATCGCCCAGTTCGAGAAGATGGCTTCGGCCGACCCGAGCAACGAGATGGCCCACTTCAGCCTCGGCAACGCCTACCTGCAGGCGGGTCGCTTCGCAGAGTCGGCGCAGAGCTTCGAGCGCTGCGTGTCGGTGAACGCCGACATGAGCAAGGCCTACCAGCTGGGCGGCGAGGCCATGATCAAGGCGGGTTGGGAGGACAAGGCGGTGGCGTTCCTCGAGACGGGCTACCGCGTGGCGGCGTCGAAGGGCGACCGGCTTCCCCAGCAGGCGATGGCCAAGTTGCTCGAGGGCATCGGGCGCAAGGCCCCGATTCTCGCCGAGGAGGCGGAGACCGCGGAGCGGCTACGCGAGGCGGGCGCGTTCGTGTGCCGACGCACGGGTCGCCCCGGAACCAAGATGCCCTCGCCCCCGATGCGCGGCGCACTGGGCACGTGGATCGCCGCCAACATCTCGCAGGAGACCTGGCGCCAGTGGATCGGCCAGGGCACCAAGGTGATCAACGAGCTCCGCCTCGACTTCACCCGCGACCGCGACCAGGAGATCTACGACCAGCAGATGCGCGAGTACCTCGGCATCGACGACGAGGCCCTCAAGGAAGCGGCGGAGCTCGCGGCGAAGGGGTGAGGTCGTTGTGACGTGTGCGCCCCGCCGATCAAGCGCTCCACTCGGGAACGATGTGCCGAATGGTGCGAATCCGTCCCGCAACCTTTCGATTTGATCTTTCCAGACTTGCGTAGGGTTGATGTACGTAAGCCCGACACCCCCGGGCAGGCCTACCACCCCGTCCCGGGCACCTGCACGCTCGGCATTGCAAGGCGCCCTGGCTTTCCATCCCGACCGCGGAGAGAGACCACAAGGCTCGAGAGTGTCCCTGCACGCCCGTCCTGGCCGACGCGGTACACCCACTGCCGTCCGTTTCCGATGATGCCTGGCGCGGACGCCGTCCTGACGGTTCCCGACTCCGACCACTGCAGCAGCACTGCGTCGGCAGCGGGCATCGAGCCGTCGTCGGGCCACTGAAGTATGACTTGCTGGACCTGCTGCGGTTCATCCCACTGGAGTCCGCAGATCACCTTCGCCCTGTCGATCTTCAACTCGTCCAATATCGACGCGACATCGGGCGGCAGCTTGTCCGCAGGCGTGTCATGTCGGAAGAGCTGCGCCAGCCGAGCGCGGTCATCTGCTACCTGAGCCGTCGTCGCATTCGATGACACGCCTGACTTCGGAAAGAACACGAAGGGCTCCCCGCCGCTCCCCCGTGCAGGGTCGAGGATGTCGAGCAACGGAGTCCGTGGTTCGCTGCCGTCCTCCACCTCGGAGCCGAGGAGCAACGGGCCGCGGAAATGCCGCACGGCATCAGGCGAGCGAGCGACGTTCAGCGCCGGACGGGGACCAGCGGCTTGGTCGAACGCAAGCTCGACGACCATTCCCGTCGCCGGTACGACGGAGATCTCCGCGAACGCGCCTTCACGGCGCGGTTTGATCGGTGTGCCATTGACCATGACGCGGAAACTATCGGCGACCACCCACGAAGGCACGAAGAAGCACAGCCGCTTCTCCCCCGCCGCCTCGTTCGCCATGAACTCGAGTCGCACGGTGCCCGAGTGGGGATAGCCCGTCTTCTGACGCACCGTGCAGGTGCCGTCGGAGAACCGCAGCACCGCGGTGCTGTCGGTGTAGAACGCGAGCGTCGCAGCGTCCGAGGACAGGAAGTAGCCGTATTGGATCGCCCGCGCCAAGCCCTCACCGCCACGCATCGAGCAGCAGAAGGGAGCCTCCGCATGGCCCTTGGTGCGGCAGATGCCGTTCGCACCGACGCACGGGCCGGTGCCGAACCCGCCGTCGCGCGTCTGCCCGGGCAGCAGGCCGTTGAAGAGGATCAGGTGGGCGTCCTCAAGATATGCAGGCTTGCCCGTGGTGCGCCAGAGATTCACAGCGAGGATGAACGAGTCGATGACGGCGCACGCCTCCGTCCACTCCGGTCGGTTGAACCAGTTGTAGTTCTCGTAGGTCTCCGTCATCGCCAGGTCGCGGTACTGCTTGTAGAGCGACTCCGCGAAGGCGAGGTCGTCCGGTCGGTGCTCGAGCTCATGCCAGCGCAGGATGCCCGTGGATGCGGACAGCATGGCGTGGGTCTGTGCGCCGAGCCCGACGAGGTCGAGCGCGCGGTAGCGCTCGATCATCGTCTCGATGGCTGCCTTCAGTTCGGGCGACGGGGCGAGCGCGTAGGTGCGAGTGATGCCATCGAGCAGCAAAAACAGTTGCCCGATGTCGCCGCCAGAGAGGTGCCAATTCACCTGGAGGGCTTCGTCTGAATCCCGTCGGTAGAGCGCGATCGAGTTGCGGCACGGCACGAAGAGGTTGGCTGACATCGCGCGCAGCGTGGCGAGCGCACGGGGATCCTTGGTCCATCGGGCGTACTCGCACAAGCCACAGAAGTAGCCGTTGTGGCCGGCGAGGGTGTCCTCGTTCGCGCGCGACTCGGGGAGGATCGGACCGAGATACCCGTCGCGATTGTGGAGTTCCGCGCTCCGCGCGAAGATCTCGAGCAGGCTCGGCGACGCCTCGCGGTGCAGCGCCCGCGACAGGAGCGTCAGGGCGTTGATGCAGCGCCCGATCGCGTCGCCGGGGAACGGCTCGAAGTTCACCTTCGAGATGCTCTCCCAGCGGAAGTAATCGCTGTGCAGATGATCGAACGCGAGCTCCGCGCGCGCCTTGAGTAGCCCTTCCGGGGTCACATCCTCGAAGGCGATCGGCTGCAGGGGCGGCTGCGCGTGGACGGGCGCGGGCGCGCCAAGCACGAGGGTCGCCGACATCGCTACGAACGCTCGTTGCATGACTTTGGCGGCGGGGAACCTGCGCATGGCGTGTTGTACCGCCTGGCTGGCTCGTCATCCACGCGGAACGCCCGACGTTCGCCCCTACACCCGCACCTGCCGCTGGTAGTACCACCACTCGACCACCACGATCGCGAGGCCGAGGGCGAGGACCCAGGGCCAGAGGGCGCCGCGACGGCTGGCGGCGACGCTGATGCCTTGGACGTTGGTGTTTCCGAGTGCGAGCGACTCGAGTGGTGCGAGCCGCGACTCCGTGGCGTCGGAGATGTTGACGGCCGCGAAGCGCGTGGCCCTTGCGTCGAGACCGGGGGCGAGGAACTCAATGCGGTAGAGCCCGGCACGCTCGACGGGGCCCCAGCTGATGTTGCCTTCGGCGTCGGGCACGATCTTGATGCGGGCGCCGTCGGGAGCCACGATCTCGGCATCGCGGCTGCCCGCGGGGAGCCGCATGGTGAGGGCCTCGCCTGGCACGAGCGAACGCGTGGCGACGGCCTCGCCGACGTTGCCGAGGTGCTCGATGGCATTGGCCACGAAGTTGACGAAGGAGCGCTGGAAGGGCCAGTTCGAATCGAGCGGGTCGAACGCGACATACACGAGGTGCAGGTCGTCGCGATCGAAGGAGAGCACGAGCGGTCCCTCTGCGGCCTCGGCGAGCACCTGGAAGGAACGGTCGGCCTGCACCGCGGTCATCTTGGAGACGAAGAGCTCGTCGAGGTTGGCGAGGCGGAAGACGGGATGATCCTCGCGCACGAAGCGCGCATAGACGCCCTCGTGCGCACCGAATGCGGTGAGCCCGGGCACGGGCGGTGCGGCACCAAAGGCCAGGTACCGGCCCGGCGGCAGCGACTTGGGCGCCACGGCGTCGAGCACGGTCACATCGTACGACGCGAGTGAGCGCGCCTCGACCTGCGCGTCGAACTCGGCGAGCGTGATCGATGCGAAGCGCTCGATGGGAAGTCCCTCGAGCAGCGCCTTGACGATGAAGCTTCCCGATCCGACGTGCAGCAGCGAAAGGCGCTTGGCGGGTGCGACGACCGCAAGCGCCGCGTCGTCGGCGCGCAGGGCGTCGTCCTCGACGATGGCGACCTCGATCGCCGCGTTCGACGGCTGCTCGATGGGGCGGAAGGTCACCTGCGCGCGGCCGGGGATGAACGCGCCCTCGGAGTCGGTGGCCGCGGGAACATCCACGGGATCTGGCGTGATCGCGCGCACGGTCCCGTTGACGGCGAGCTGCAGCGTGACCTGGCGGCGCTCGGGCATGGGGTTGGCGATGGAGGCGAACACCTGGATGCGGTCGGGCGCATCGGGCGGACGCTCGGCGCTGATCGACGCCACGGCGCAGTTGTTGGCGGCGGTTCCCACGCGGTGATAGACGATCCGCTCGCCGTCGCGCAGGGCCAGCTTGCCGATGTCGGCGATGCGGCCATCGGAGTAGAGCTCGATGGTGGGGATGGTGCCGGTGTCGAGCTCCACGCGCTCGCCGCGCGTGTCGCTGCGGTTCTGGCTGTCGGTGAAGGCGCGCGCGAGCTCGATGGCCTCGCCGATGCGCGTCGACTCGTCGGTGGGCGCGATGGCGTCGATGGCCGACTCGAGGGCCGCGATCGACTCGGTGAACGGCGCGCGGATCTCGGCGCGGGCGGCGAAGGCCACCACCATGACATCGCTCGCCCCGAGCGAGAACCAGCCGCCGCCGAGGAGTTCGCGCACGCGCGCCTTGGCCGCGCGCTTGGCGAGGGTGAGGCGGTCGATGGGCGGCTCGATGACCTTGCCCGCCTCGTCAACCGACTCGATCGCGTTCATGCTCGCGGAGTTGTCGATCATGATCACATGCCGGCCGCCAGCGGAGCCCATGCCGTCGGCCTCGGGCTGCGCGAGCGCGAGCGCGATGGCGAGCACCGCGAGGATCTGGAGCAGGAGCAGCAGGTTGAAGCGCAGACGCTGGAAGGGAGCGTTGGCGCGAAGGTCGGCGAGCGAGCGCGTCCACAGCAGCGTGCTGGCGATGACGCGCTTCCGGCGCCGCAGCTTGAGGAACCAGAGCGCGACCAGCGGCGCCAGCACCGCGGCGCCGAGGATGGCGCCCGCGAGCGGCGTGACCCAGGTGACGGCGAGGATTCCGGGGATGCCGGGGATGCCGGGGATGTCTGGGATGCCGGGGGACGCGCTCACCGCAGGAGCCCCCGCTTGCGGAGGTACTCGAGCAGGAGCGTCTCGACGGGGGTCGAGGTCTCGACCACCATGTGCACGATGTCGCGCCGGGTGCAGAAGGCGCGCAGGCTTCCGCACAGGCGGTCGAGGCGCTCGCGGTAGACGCGCAGGAGTTCAGGCGTGA
>CAIOCH010000668.1 GCA_903856525.1 uncultured bacterium
GGGTCGGCCTCGTCTCAGCCTCGTGTCAGCCTCGCACCGCCGCGGCACTGGAGCGCATCGCGCTGCGCCCGATCGCGCGAGACCTCCCCCCGCGTGGCGTCCGGGGATGCGCGGATGGACCGAACGCGAAGGCAGCAAAATCACTGAAAACGCGGCCCAGCAGTGCATGCGCATCGAGAAATGACGCACGGTGTTGCCAGAGAGTCGAAAAAAGATTTCTTCTCGGTCCCCTCATCTCGGCCAGCTCCAGAGAAACAGGCCGCGCTAGGCACCACGCGTGCCAGTCGTCACTTGCGATGGCCTCCACGCCAGATCCCGACGAATGCATTCAGACTTGACATCTGAATCAGCGAGTTAAGTTCATTTGAAAGAGGCACTTACGTAGATCGTGCCAGGGCCACACGCCCGCCCCCGCGCCACTCCTCTTCCGGATGGCTGCACGTAAGTCCGAGCCAACTCCTCACAAGCCGCTCCTGGACACGCGCTTGCAGAAACACGGACACTCTTGTCTGCGGAATCGCCATTTGGCGATTTCCGCTTCCTGACGTTTGCTCCGCGTTTTTTCCTGACCTATCTTCCGCCCGTACGTTGCATCGCGAGGTCACCAGCCTCGTGGCCCGCAGGTCGTCCCGGCTGGGATGCGCGTACGAACAATCGGAGTGCTCCCATGTTGTCGTCGCATGGCGCGCGCCTGTCATCAGGCTGCAATGTTCTGTCCATTTTGGCTTTCGGTCTGGCAACCCGCGAGTTCCTCTCGGAGGTGACTTGTGGGTGATTCCGATCTGCTCCACGCCCCCGTGGGCCGCCGCGGCTTCGTCAAGGGCGGCGCCCTCGCTACCGGCGCATTCTTCATCAACACGAAGTACGGCCATCTGAGCCTCGCCGAAGAGCCCGCAAGCCCGTTCACCACTCCCTGGGTGCAGCCGCTGCCCTTCGCGCCGTACGCGATCCCGGTACCGACGTTCGAGCCGCTCGACCCGCTGCCCGACTTCTCGCAGTTCCAGCGGTACAACGAGTTCCCTGCGGCCGACATGTACAAGGTGCGGATCTGCGAGGCACTCTTCCGCGCTCACCCGCAGCTGGCGATGTGCCCCCACACCACCTACGGCGGCACGGTGCCCGGCCCCACCTTCATGATGCGGTACGGCCGCCCCGTGATCACGCGCTGGGAGAACTCCATGCCTCCCAGCATGCCGAGCTTCGGAAGCTGCGACGTGGTCACCCACATCCACAACGGCCACCATGCGCCCGAGTCGGACGGCGGTCCCTGGAACTACCACCACCCTGGCACCTACCGCGACTGCCACTACCCGAACATCTACGCCGGTGGCGATCCGCTCGAGGCGAAGGGCACGCTCTTCTACCACGACCACTGCCACGACTTCACCGGCGCGAACGTCTACCGCGGCCTGTCGGGGTTCTTCCTGCTGTTCGACAACCTCGACAGCGGCAACGAGCGCGACACGAACCCCGATGCGTTCCGCCTTCCGAGCGGTGTGCCGGACGGCCGCCGTCTCAAGGGCCGCTACGACATCCCCCTGGTGATCTGCGACCGTCGCTTCGACCAGAACGGCATGCTGTCGTTCAACACCATGGAGATGGACGGCGTGCTCGGCGACAAGTACCTCGTGAACGGCGCCATCCAGCCGTACTTCGAGGTCGAGCGCCGCAAGTACCGCTTCCGCCTCCTGAACAGCGGAATCTCGCGGTTCATCGACGTCTGGCTCTCCAACGGCATGACGTTCCAGTACATCGCCAACGACGGCAACATGATTCCTGCGCCGATGACGCTGCAGAATGTTCCGCTCGGCGTGGCGGAGCGCGCCGACATCATCGTCGACTTCAGCCAGCTCCCGCAGAGCACCACGGAGATCTTCCTGGTGAACCGCGCCGAGCAGACCGACGGCCGTGGCCCGACGGGCAACACCCTGCCCATGGCGCAGTCGCCGAAGCTGCTGAAGTTCATCATCCGCCCCGGCGTGGTGGCTGATCCGAGTCGGGTGCCCTCGACGCTGCGCGCGCTGCCCGACATGAATCTGCCCGTGGCCCAGACCCGCAACTGGCACTTCGACCGCGAGAACGGCCTGTGGACGGTGAACACCCAGCTGTTTGATGAGAACCGCTGCGATGCCGCCTGCAAGATCGGCACCGCGGAGATCTGGAACCTCTCCACCGCCGGTGGCTGGGCGCATCCCGTCCACAACCACTGCGAGGAGCCCCGCGTGCTCACCTACAACAAGAAGTCGGTCGCCAACACGATCCTGCAGGGACGCAAGGATGTGCACCCGCTGTATCCCGGCGACGAGATCTCGGTGTACATCAAGTTCCGCGACTGGCTGGGCCGCTACGTGATGCACTGCCACAACCTCACGCACGAGGACCACGCCATGATGTTCCGCTGGGACATCGTGCCCTGATCCGCGGCTCCGCAACCAAACGAGAACCACTCCAAGTTCTTCCCGTGCCGCGCGCGTCGCGTCGTCCTGATGCGCGCGGCCGGGAGGAACCTTCCAGATGACAGACCGGGTCCGCAGCGCACCCCCGCGCGGCTCCGGGACCAGAAGGCACACTCCATGTCCCCACAACACACGATGGCAATCGAATCCAAGCAGGTCTCGCGGCGTTCGTCGTTCGCAAGCCTGTTGATGCCCGCAGCGGGGCTCCTGCTCGCCGGCTGCGCCGGCGGCGTCAAGTCGGCCCTCAAGCCAACCGCGCCCGATGATGCGAACTTCCCGCCCAAGCGCGGCGCCTTCCTCATGCGCAGCGATGGCACCCGCCAGTTCCGCAACCACACGCTCGTCGACCAGGATGGCCGCACCGTGCGCTTCCAGGATGACCTCATGGAAGGCCAGATCTTCGGCGCCACCTTCCAGTACGCCAACTGCCGAGGCATCTGCGCCAACATGACCGAGCAGATGAAGAAGTCGTACGAGCTCATGCGCACCGTGATGGGCAATCCCGTGCAGTACTACATGTTCTCGCTCGCCGAGGACTCGCCCGCCGACATGAAGGCCTACATGCAGGCCCGCGGCATCTATGGGCTCCCGGGCTGGCGCTTCTTCTCGGGCTCGAACGAGGCGATCACCGACATCCGCTGGGCCTTTGGCTTCGGCGACCGCAACGAGGAACTCGACCAGAACCTCGAGGGCCACACGGGCATGATCCGCTTTGGCAACCACAGGCTCGACAAGTGGGCCGCCTGCCCCGCACAGGGCAGCCCCGAGGCCACCGCGCGACTGATGGTGCGCATGTTCCCGTCGACGGAGCGCCCCGACCTGCCCGGGATCAAGTCGAAGATCGCCGACCCGGTACACCCGATGAAGAACTGGACACCTGCCCTGCCCGCCCGCATGGAGCTCGCGTCCAACAGATAAAAACAGCGTGAGAACGCCGCCACACCGCGGTGCTCCAGACGCGCCTTCCCCTTCGGCAAGGTGCTCTCGGACCCGCGGTTGTGGTGTTTTTGTGCGGCCTTTTCCAACCAATCGGGCGTGTCCCATTTGCCCAAGTCCATCCTGGGCGGCATGTTGACGTGTCGTCCTGCGGGGTTCGCCCCGCCTCTTCAGAGGTCGTCCCTACGAAGAGAACTGGAGAACTGAAGGAGTGGCCCTGACCGCGGTTGCCGCGGCTCCGCGTTCGTCGCGCGGAATCGCATGTGGTCCGGGTTTGCGGAGGTGCGCAGTGCGTGATCGCTTGTTCCATGCCCAGATCGGGCGTCGGGGTTTCGTGAAGGGGTCCGCGCTCGCGACGGGCGCGTTCTTCATCAACACGAAGTACAGCCTGGCGGCCCTTGCGGACGAACCCGCGAGCCCGTTCACCACCGCGTGGACCCAGCCGCTGCGCTTCGCGCCCTATGCCATCCCGCTTCCCGCGTGGCAGGCGCTCGATCCGCTGCCCGATCCCGCTCGGCACCAGCGCTACGACGAGTTCTCTCCGCGCTACTTCTACAACATGGAGGTGTGCGAGGAACTCGTTCGCCCCCATCCGCAGCTCGGCTGGAGCCGCTGCTCCACCTACGAGCACTCCGTGCCCGGCGTCACGTTCATGCACCGTTACGGCGTGCCCGTGCTCTGCCGTATCAACAACCAGCTGCCGCAGGTCATGCAGGGATTCGGCAGCTGCGACGTGATCACCCACGTCCACAACGGCCACCACGCGCCCGAGTCCGACGGCTTCCCCGAGGACCGCTTCAGCCCGGGCACGTTCCGCGACCACCACTGGGCCAACACCCTCGCGTCAGGCGATCCGCTCGAGGCCAAGGGCACCATGTGGTACCACGACCACTGCCTGGACTTCACCGCGCAGAACACCTATCGCGGCCTCGCGGGGTTCTTCCTGCTGTTCGATGACCTCGACAGCGGCAACGAGCTCGACCCGAATCCCGATGCGCTGCGACTCCCCAGCGGTGTGCCCGACGGCAAGCGCGTGCGCAACCGATTCGACATTCCGTTGATCTTCACCGACCGGCGCTTCAATCAGGCGGGCGAGCTCCTGTTCGACACCATGAACATGGACGGCATCCTGGGCGACAAGTGGTTGGTGAACGGCTTCGTGCAGCCCTACTTCGAGGTGGAGCGGCGCAAGTACCGATTCCGTCTGCTTGACGGCGGTCCGTCGCGCTTCTACGACCTCTGGTTCTCGAACGGCATGACCTTCGACGTCATCGCGAACGATGGAAACCTCCTGCCCGCGCCCGTGACGGCCCAGAGCGTCAAGCTCGGAGTCTCCGAGCGCATGGACATCGTGGTCGACTTCAGCGAGCTGCCCGAGACCACCACGGAGATCTACCTCGTCAACCGTGCCGAGCAGGTCGACGGCCGAGGCCCCACCGGCAACGTGCTGCCCATGTCGCAGTCGCCCAAGCTCCTGAAGCTGGTGATCCGTCCCGACACGGGCATCATCGACGCCAGCCGCGTCCCCTCGTCGTTGCGGGCGCGGCCCGCGATGGACTGGCCCGTGGCCCGCGAGCGCTCGTGGCACTTCGACCGCACCAACGGCATGTGGACGGTCAACGGACAGCTCTTCGACCACAACCGCTGCGATGCCTTCTGCAAGCAGGGAACCGCGGAGATCTGGCATTTCTCGACGTCGGGCGGCTGGGCGCATCCGATTCACGTGCACTGCGAAGAGCCGATCCTGCTCACCTACAAGGGCAAGCCCGCCAACAGTGGCATCTGGGCGGGCCGCAAGGATGTCTTCTCGCTCTTCCCGGGCGACGAGATGTCGGTCTACATCAAGTTCCGCGACTGGCTGGGCCGCTACCCGATGCACTGCCACAACACGGTGCATGAGGATCACGCGATGATGGTGCGCTGGGACATCGTGCCCTGACCGAGACCGACTCCGACCGCACGGGCATCCGTCATGACCACACCAAACCCGCTCTCGCGCCGCGCGTCATTGCGCTCGCTCCTCCTTCCGACGACGGCTCTGCTTGCAGGCTGCGCGTCGACGCAGCCGCGGCCGGGTGCGACCGACGACAGCGCCGGTGATGTCGGATTCCCCCAGCGAGCCGGTGCGTCCGTGATCCGTACGAACGGCACACGCGCGTTCCGCAACCATGTGCTCCAGGACCAGGACAGCCGCACCGTGCGCTTCCAGCAGGATCTGATCGAGGGTCAGGTGTTCGCTGCCGTGTTCATGTACGTGAACTGCAAGGGCATCTGCTCCGACATGATCGGGCAGATGATCGGCGCGTACGACCTCCTCAAGCCCGTCATGGGTAACCCGGTGCGCTTCTACACGTTCTCGCTGGCGCAGGATTCGCCGGAGGCCATGAAGGGCTACATGCAGTCCCGCGGGATCTACGGCCGCCCGGGTTGGACCTTCCTCACGGGCACGCCCGAAGTCATCAAGGACATCCGCTGGGGATTCGGCTTCTTTGATCCCAACGAGGAGGTCGACGGCAACCTCGAGGCGCATACGGGAATGGCGCGCTTCGGCAACCATCGGCTCGACAAGTGGAGCTCGTGCCCCGCGCTCGCCAATCCACTCATGACCGCGCGCAGCGTGGTGGCGCTCTTCCCTCCGGGAGAACGGCCGCAGATTGCGGCGCTGCAGGATTCGGAAACCGTACCTGCACGACCCATCCCGAACTACCGGCCGGCACCGCCGTCCACACGCGAAGGCGCCTGAAGGCGATAGGCGCCGCTGGCCGATCCGGCGTGATCCACATCGGAATCGAACGGAGGACGTGCCCCGCAAACGCGATGGGTTGTCTTCCATTCGATCCTGCAATGCGTGCAGGCCGACCGCGCATCGTCGTCCACTGAGGCGCAGGTCCACCACTCCACAGTTTGGTGCAACAGAGTTGGCGCATGTCCCTGCCGAACCGCACGGTTGTTCGCGGGCGCTTGGCGGCTACGACGAGGCTGGTCGCGATTGCCGAATCCCGGGCGCAGTTCGACCGCGTTGTCGGCTTCGAGCCGTCGATCAAGACTCTTCCCGTTTCCACGCCAACCACGCTGAACGAGTCCCTCGCCAATCGCGCTGCTGTCGTGCGACTGGGCGAGGCGCTCTGCTGGGATGTGCGGCTGAGTGGGTTGTGACAACTGTGCGGCCGTGTCCGAGAAGAACCGCCACCTGTCGCGCCACACGGCGCCACACGGCACGCGCACAAATCTGTCGCTTCTAAGTGTCTTTCTGTATTTGACTTGCACCTCGATCGCTCCATCGTGGTCATGCGCCGTGTCTCCCATCCACGGCGCACGCTGTTCTCTTCGTCCGAGAGCGGCAGGTTCGCGCTTCGTCCGCGCCAACCACTGGGGACTTGAGAGGTGGCAGATGAACATCCTGTCCGTGAGGCTTTCGCGTGGCCTAGTTGGGCTCGCCGCGATCCTGGCGCTCGCACCGAGCGCGTCCGCGCAGTTCCTTGAGCCGTCGCTCAAGATGGCGATCCGTCCCGAGCCGACGAATCTCAACGACTTCATCGCCGACCGAGAGGCGGCAGTCCGGCTCGGCAAGGCGCTCTTCTGGGACATCCGCCTCGGCAGCGACGGGCAGACCGCCTGCGCCACCTGCCACCACCATGCTGGTGTCGATTCGCGCGTGAGCAACCTCGCGAATCCCGGCGCCGACGGCAACTTCGAGCCTGGCTGCGTGCCCGGCCAGCCGATTCCCGCCAATCTCTTTCCGACCACCCGGTACCAGGTCGCCGCAGACCGCTTCAGCAACCAGACCGTGAACATCGACGACGTCGTCGGTTCACCGGGCGTGCTGCGCGAGGCGTTCCTCGGACTCGACGCGAACGGCAACGAGATCCGCTCGGCGCTCAATGAGCCCGTGTTCGTGGCCAACGGCGCGACCCACCGCCAGGTGACGGACCGCAACACGCCGTCGACCATCAACGCGGTGTTCAACGTTCGCCAGTTCTGGGATGGCCGCGCCAACGCCTGGTTCAACGGTGTGAATCCGTTCGGACCGGTGGATGACGCCGCCCGCGTGTGGAAGGTGAACGCCCAGACGGGCGCCGTGGAGCAGGTGCAGATCCAGGTCGATCACGCGTCGCTCGCCTCCCAGGCCGTCGGTCCCGTGGCAGCGGCGTGGAGATGGCCGCGCACGGGCGCAGCTGGGTCGATGTCGCGCGCAAGCTGCTCGACGACC
>CAIOCH010000669.1 GCA_903856525.1 uncultured bacterium
CGACGCGCAGCTCGAGGCGCGCGACCTCTCCTCCACCGCAGGCTCCTTCTCCGCCAAGGTGTCGTCGCCGTACGCCACGCTCGACGCGCCGGCGCTCACCCTCGGCGACGGCGCGCTGCGGGTGGCAAGCGATCGGCCCGTGCAGGCGACCTTCACCATGTCGCCCGGCGTGCGCGAGCAGTTGCTCGCGTCGATCAACCCCGTCTTCAGCGACGTGAGCACGGGCGCCCCCGCGCGATTCTCCCTCACCGACCTCTCCTGGCCGCTCGACGGCGACAAGTCCAAGTTCGATGCCGCGTTCCGGCTCGAGACCGGCGAGGTGAAGCTCGTCAATTCGGGAATCGTGACCGGCCTGCTCGCGCTGGCGTCCGCCGGCCGCGTCGAGGGATTCGATGCGTTCCTCGAGCCCCTGCAGGCCACCGTGGACAACGGCCGGCTCGTCTACCGCGACTTCACCCTGCGCGTAGGCAAGACCGCGGCGGGCGCGTGGCGCAACTCGCTGGTGTTCGCGGGCGACATCGACCTGGCGGCCAAGCCGATCCGTGCCAACTCCATCACCACCTCCATCCCGCTCGCCGATGCCGCGAACTGGTCGACCGATGCACGCAACATCGTGCGCACCCTCGAGGCTGCGAGCCCCGAGCTGATCAAGGCGCTCGCCGTTGGCATTGAGATGTCGGGTCCGCTGTTCGACGCAGCGGGAAAGCCGGTCAAGCCGCGCATCAGGCCCACGATGCCCGATGTGGGCGCCGCGCTCAAGGACGATCCCGGCGCCATCCTCGACGCCGCCGGCGGCATCATCGACATCTTCCGCAAGAAGAAGGAAGCACCGCCCCCGAAGTGAGGCGGTCGCTGCGTGCGGCAGCTCCCTTTGGCGCAATGCACGCCAGAGCGAGCAGCCGCAGCTGCGAGCGCCCGACAGTGTCTCGGTCGCTACTTGCGGTAGCGACCTTTGGTGAGATCAACGCCAGAGCGAGCAGCCGCAGCTGCGAGCGCCCCTACATGGGCTTTTCGGCAACCGTCTCGTCGTACACCTGGAGCAGCTTCGACTTGTCGAAGATGAGCTCCTGGCGCGACAGGCCCGTCACCTCGTAGTGCGGCGTGAGCTCGATCGCATCGCAGGGGCAGGCTTCCTCGCACATGCCGCAGTAGATGCAGCGCAGCTCGTCGATGTCGAACTGCTTGGGGTACTTCTCGCGATCGGACCAGGGCGACTCCTCGGCCACGATGTGGATGCAGTTGGCCGGGCAGGCCGTCGCGCACATGAAGCAGGCGACGCAGCGCACGCGCCCGTCCTCGTCCTTGTTCAGGCGATGCACGCCGCGGAAGTAGGGGCGGTACTGTCCGCCTTCCTCGACCGGACGGTCGTCGCGCTTCTGCTCGGGGTACTGGACCACCCAGATGTTCTTCTTGTTGGAGCCGCCGCGGCCGATGTTCTCGAAGCAGTGCCGGAGCGTCGTGCCCAGGCCCTTGAAGATCGAGGGCAGCAGCAGGCTCTCGCCGCGCGTGAGGCGGGTGGGGGTCACATCGATGACATCTTCGTCGCGGGTGGCCATGGGGGCGAGATGGTACGGTGTCGGCGTGACGGACGAAAGCCGCCCGAATCCTCCGAAATCAACCCGAGGCCCGAAGCCCGGTCGTTTCTTCTCGAGCGTGGACGCATCGATGCTCGGGCTCGGCTCGCAGATGCTCAGCGAGGTGGTCGCGGGGGTGCTGCTCGGCTACGGCCTCGACTACATGCTCGGCACCAAGAACCGCTGGATCGTCGTCGGCGCCATTGCGGGCGTGGCGGTGGCGATGGTGAGCGTGTTCCGCGTGGCGCTGCGACCGCAGACGCCGCGGAGGCAGAATCCGGCTCAACGGAGCGTGGGCCAGAACGCCACCTCCGAGTCGCAGGGCAAGAACCTCTCGGCGGCTTCATCCGCCGATTCCGACAACCTCCCAGCGTCCAAGGACAGATCGCCATGACCGCCAATCCACACCTCCCGCCGTACCCCACAGGGCGGCTGCTCTCCGGCATCGGCATCGCGGCGGTCGTGCTGCTTGGTCTCTGGACAGGCGTGTTCTACGCGGGTGACCTCGAGGTCGACATCTATCGGGGCGGCATTATCGGACTGATCGCCGCAACCGCTGCCCACCTCCTCGGCACCCTCGCCGGGGGGCTGCTTGCACCCGCAAAAGGCTCCAACGCCGCCTATCTCGCCTCCACGGTCGTGCGCTTCCTGCTCACTCCGGTCCTTGCGGTTTCGTTATACTTTCTCCTCCCCGTGAAGCCCCAGCCCGTCCTGGTGGGTGCCGCAGCGGGGTATCTCCTGATCCTGGTCGCCGACATCGGAACCATGCTCAAGGCGATGCAGCAGCACTCGGGATCAGCCTCCGCATAGTGCGTGGCCGCTCCAGTGACGAGTGCCCACGGCCTTCCGCAAGGGAGGCTGTCGGGCAGCGGAAGTTTCCCGTCCGATCACTTCGTGAAGGTTTTCACGAAGCGCATGAAGAGCCTTTCATGAGCCTCTCCCTCAGCATCCTCTCCCTCACCGACCGCGCCTTCACCGGTGTGCTCGCAGCGGGCGGCAATCCCATCGACCATGTCGTCGACAAGGACATTCACCACTTCGCCGGCACCAACATCGCGCTCAGCGCCGTGTCGCTTGTCGTCGGAGCGGTGCTCATCTTCTTCGTGCTGCTCATCGCGGCCAAGCAGATCGAGACCGGCCCCGCCAGCATGGGAACCGACCGCTATGTGACCAAGGGCCGCCTCGCGCAGCTCATCGAGGTCATCGTGCAGGGCCTGCGCGACGGCGTCATCGAGCCGCTGCTCGGCAAGGAGACCACGGCGCGCTTCCTGCCGTTCCTCCTGACGGTGTTCTTCTTCGTCCTCACGCTCAACCTGTTCGGCATGATCCCGTTCATGGACATCCAGGAGCTGATCTTCACGCTCATGGGTAGCCACCACGAGGTCAAGACCGGCCACACCGCCGTCTTCTTCGGCGGAACGGCGACCGCCAGCATCGCGGTCACGGCCGGTCTCGCGACCCTGAGTTTCTTCGCGATCCTCTACCAGGGCTTCCGCGACCTCGGTCCGAAGGGTTTCTTCGAGCACATGGCCGGTGGCAAGGAGCTGCTGTACGGGCCGCTCATGCTCAAGCTGGTGGTGCCCATCATGCTGGTGGTGGAGATCCTCGGTCTCTTCATCAAGCCCGCCGCGCTGGCCATCCGTCTCTTCGCCAACATGGTCGCGGGCCACACGCTGCTCGCCACGCTCCTCGGCTTCGGAGCCATGGCGCTCAACGCCAAGGGCTGGGGCCTCGCCGCCCCGATCTCCGTGGTGTCGATCATCGCGGCCATCGCCATCTCGGTCCTCGAGCTCTTCGTCGCCTTCCTCCAGGCGTTCGTCTTCATGTTCCTCACCGCGGTCTTCATCGGCATGATGAGCCACCACGGCGACCACGGCCATGACCATGGTGACGACCACGACCATGATCACGCGCACGGCCATGGCCACGGCCATGCGCACGCGCACTGACCGCAACACCGACCAAACCCGGGCTCGTGGGAGGCCCGGCTGAAAGATTCGAATCTTCCAACCGGCGCGTCCCACAGCGTCCGAGACCGAACCAAACCCAATTGGAGCACAGTCAGAAATGAGCAAGTTCAGCAAGATCGTTCCGTTCGCCGCCCTCGCCGCCTTCATCGCCGCCCCGGCCTTCGGTGCGGAGGGTGAGACCGCCGCCATCGGCACCAAGGGCCTCGCCGCCATCGGCGCCTCGCTCGGCGCGATCGGTGCTGGTCTCGGCATCGGCCGCATCGGCGGCTCCGCTGTCGAGGCGACCGCCCGCCAGCCCGAGGCTGCGTCGACCATCCAGACCCAGATGATCCTCACCGCCGCGCTCATCGAAGGCGTCGCGCTGTTCGCGGTCGTCGTCGGCCTGCTCGCCGTCCTCGGTTGATCCCGGGCGCGTGTGACAAACATCCCGGTGCGGACGGGGAAACCCGTCCGCACCGCTTCGACAGATCCTCCGCTGCGCGACCGAGCGCGGCCCACAGAGCAAACACCATGACCGATGTCCTCTCCTTCGTTCCCGTCACGCTCGCCGCCGAGGGCGGCGTGAACCCGCTCGAGTTCAAGGTGCTCTCGTACGGCACCGCGATCGTGGTCACGATCGGCCTGTTCGCGCTGCTGCGCGTGCTGGTGTGGCCGCGCATCATCGCCGGCCTCGACGAGCGCTACGCCAAGATCAAGGGCGAGATCGACGCCGCCGAGAAGGCCCGCCACGAGGCCGAGGCCGCGCAGCGGAAGTTCGAGGAGAAGCTCCGCCAGGCCCAGGAAGAGGCCACCCGCACCATCGCCGAGGCGCAGAACACCGCCCGCAAGGTCGCTGACGAGCTGCGCGCCAAGAACGACGCCGAGCTCGCCGACATGAAGGCGCGCGCGCTCGCCGACATCACCTCGGCCCGCGAGGCCGCCGTCAAGGAGCTCAACGACCACGCGGTCGCGCTCGCGGCCACCATGGCCTCCAAGATCCTCCGCCGCGAGGTGAGCGCCGCCGACCAGTCGCGCCTCGTCTCCGAGAGCCTTGCCGAACTTTCGCGCGCCCGCAACTGAATTCCCGCGAGGCCTACCCAGATGGCAGCAACCAAGCACATCGACGAGATCGCCACCGTCTACGCGCAGAGCCTCCTCGAGGTCTGCGACAAGGCGGGCGGCAACGCCGTCGCCGAGGCATGCTCGAGCGAGCTCCGCGACCTCGCCGAGATCATCCGCGGCGACAAGAAGTTCGCCGAGTTCCTCAAGACCCCGATCGTCGGCAACGACAAGCGCAAGGCGGCGCTCGAGAAGATCGTCAAGGGCCGCGTGAGCGACCTCGTCTTCCGCTTCGTCATGGTGCTGGCGAACCACGGCCGCGCCGGCCGCATCGCCGATGTCGCCGACGCGTTCGACTCGCTCATGCAGGACCGTCTCGGCCGCATCGAGGTCGACATGTTCACCGTCGACGGCAAGGCCTCCGACGATGTCATCGCGACCGTGAAGGCGCGCGTGAAGGAGGCGTTCAAGAAGGACGCCGTCCTGCATCAGTACAGCGACCCCAACATGATCGGCGGCGTCAAGCTCCGCATCGGCGACCAGCTGATCGACGGCTCCGTCGCCACCCAGCTCCGCAACATGCGTGAGAGCGTCTCCAGCCGCGGCTCGACCTCCATCCGGTCGCGCGTTGGCGACTTCCTCGCGTGAACCAGAACAGACCCACCGAATCCAACTTCAGCTTCCGCCGGGCAATCGCCTAGCACCCGATACGGGAACCAAGAGGACACATCCGTGAAGATCAAGAGCGACGAGATCACGACAGTCATCCGCCAGGAAATCGAGCAGTACTCGGGCAAGCTCGAGATCTCCGAAGTCGGCCAGGTGGTCGAGGTCGGCGACGGCATTGCGCGCGTCTACGGCCTCTCCAAGGCGATGGCCGGCGAGCTCATCGAGTTCCAGGGCTCGGGCGGCAAGGTCATGGGCCAGGTGATGAACCTCGAGCTCGACACCGTCGGCTGCGTGCTCTACGGCGACGCGACCTCGATCCGCGAAGGCGCCACCGCGCGCGCGACCGGCAACCTCCTCGAGGTGCCCGTCGGTCCCGAGATGCTCGGCCGCGTCGTTGACCCGCTGGGCAACGCGATCGACGGCGGTCCCGCGATCAACGCCTCGGGCCGCCAGAAGGTCGACATCGTCGCCCCCGGCATCGCCGCCCGCCAGCCCGTCAAGGAGCCGCTCCAGTTCGGCATCAAGGCCGTCGACTCGATGGTTCCCGTCGGCCGCGGCCAGCGCGAGCTCGTGATCGGCGACCGCAAGACCGGCAAGACCGCCGTCTGCCTCGACGCCATCATCAACCAGAAGCAGTACTGGGGCACGCCCGAAGCGGTGGTGTGCATCTACGTCGCCGTCGGCCAGAAGGACTCGACCGTCGCGGGCGTCGTCGAGACCCTCAAGAAGAACGGCGCGATGGACTACACCATCGTCGTGAACGCGGGCGCCTCGGCTGCCGCGCCGCTCCAGTACATCGCTCCGTACGCGGGCTGCGCGATGGGCGAGTACTTCATGTGGCAGGGCAAGGAAGGCAAGACGCCGAAGCACGTCCTCTGCGTGTACGACGACCTTTCCAAGCAGGCCGTCGCGTACCGCGAGCTCTCGCTCCTCCTCCGCCGTCCGCCCGGACGCGAGGCGTACCCCGGCGACGTGTTCTACCTGCACTCCCGCCTCCTCGAGCGCGCCACCAAGCTCTCCAACGAGAATGGCGGCGGTTCGCTCACCGCGCTCCCGATCATCGAGACGCAGGAAGGCGACGTGTCGGCGTACATCCCGACCAACGTGATCTCGATCACCGACGGCCAGATCTACCTCCAGCCCGAGCTCTTCTCGGCCGGCATCCGTCCCGCCATCAACGTCGGCATCTCGGTGTCGCGCGTCGGTGGCAACGCCCAGATCAAGGCGATGAAGGAAGTCGCGGGCTCGCTCCGCCTCGACCTCGCCGCCTACCGCGAGCTCGAGGCGTTCGCCCAGCTCGGCACCGATCTCGACGCGGCGTCGAAGCGCCAGCTCGACCGCGGCGCGCGCATGGTCGAGCTGCTCAAGCAGGGCCAGTACAAGCCGTTCGACGTGATCGACCAGTGCATCTCGATCTTCGC
>CAIOCH010000670.1 GCA_903856525.1 uncultured bacterium
GCTCTTCTCAACCGAAAGCCAGAACCCCTCCGATACCATCCCCGACGACAACCTGCCCCGGTAGCTCAGTTGGATAGAGCACGCGCCTTCTAAGCGCGTGGTCGGCGGTTCGAATCCGCCCCGGGGTGTTTCGCAGGCGAAGGCGTTCCGTGCCGCGTCCTGCAAGCAACGGACCAACACCACCGCCGACCGGATTCCCGGTGGGCGATGGCTTGCGCGTCTTCGGGTGTCGGGGTGCGCAACGCAAGCCCGACCCCTGGCCCCGACCCTGGACCCCTGACCTGTTCCGCCATACCCGCGCGGTCACCCGCGACGGCTCGAGGCGTGGTCCTCGCATGTCCAACGATCCGGGGTACTCGCGACACGGAAACCGATGTTGTTGTTCGTGTTGTCCGGCGTGTTGTTGTTGCGGTTGGAGGAGCGCACGTTGTTCGTGTCGTTGTTCCACGAGCCGCCGCGCAACACGCGATTCGTCGTATTCGGATCGAGGCCAGCCTCAGCGTACCGCATCAGACCGCGAGCCCCAGCACCTCGCCGCAACCTTCCTCGAGAATCACCCGATCCGCGAACAACCCGTTCGACGCGTGCAGCGCATGTCCGCGCCACGACGCGACCCGCGCCCGCAGCGTCTCGCCGTCGATCACGCCCTGTTCGCACTCAACGAGCGAACCCCGAAGCCGCCGCCGGCCCCGCACCACGCCCTCGCGCTGCAACCGTTTGACCCCGCTTCGCAGCGTGAAACCGAGAAACGGAATCGTCGACGAGGTCCGATGCACCCCGCCCTTCCGTTCATGCAGCACCAGCCGCATGGCGGCGAGATGCCGCTCGATCCGTCCGCGCAGCGCCCACAGCTCCGAGCGCGTGTCGGCGAACACGAGGAAGTCGTCGCAGTAGCGCACGTACTCGCCGTAGCCCTCGCGGTCCATCACGATGTGGTCGAAGCGGTCCATGAACACATTGGCAAGGAACTGCGAGGTGAGGTTGCCGATCGGAATCCCCCGCCTTCGCGCGGCCGGCGCGAAGAGGTCGTCGCCCTCGAACCACGCCAGCACCGGCTCCTGCGGGTTGCTGCCGTCGATCACGCGCTCGAGCACCGCCAGCAGCCGCTCGTCGGCGATCACCCGCCGAACCTCGCCCTTCAGGATCTCGTGATCGATCGACGGGAAGAACTTGCTGATGTCGCCCTTGAGCACGAACCTGCGCCTGTGCGACAGCTCCGCCGCCCGCTCGAGCGCCCGATGCGTGCCCTTTCCCTTGCGGCAGGCGTAGGAGTGCGCCACGAACCGCCGCTCGAAGTGCGGCTCGAGCACCGACACCAGCGCATGGTGCACCACGCGGTCGCGGAACGGCGCCGCGCTGATGAGCCGCGGCTTCGGCTCGCGGATCGTGAAGGTGTGGTACGAGCCAGGCCGCCACGAACCATCGGCGAGCTCAGCGGCCAGGCGGAAGCACTCGGGCTCCATGTCGAGCAGGAACCGCGCCGCGTCGGGGCGCCGCTTCTTGCCCTTGGCGGCGGCGCGCGCGCTGCGGATCAGGTGGGCTGGATCGCAGAGAACGCGGAAGAGCTCGCCGTTGCGACCGATGCCTTTCGCCATGGTCACCCCTGACGCGACACCGCGCTTCGTCGCATCACGCGAGCTCCACAACCCGCTGTCCCGACTCAAACGCGGCGACGAATGATTCAAGCGACCGCGCGAACGCGTCGTGCAGGCGCTCGCGTCGGCAGTTTCCGATCCGCACCCAGAGCAGCCGTCCGCGGTCACCACCGCGGTTCGCAAGGAAGAACAGATCCTCGTCCTTGCTCACCACGATCCTGTCCTCGCGCGCGGCCCACGACCAGAGAACATCGTCGCTCGATGCATCGAGGCCGACCATCGCGACATGGACGCTGTCGTGCCCTGCGTCCGCAAGCAAACGCGAGAGGCTTGGCGGCAGCTGATTGTCCACGACAAACCTCATGCGACCCGCACGACCGCATGACTGGTCTGCAACGCCGCGTACGCGATCGCGGCAAGCACATCATCACGCTCAAGCGCAGGGTAGTCGGCCACGATCTCCTCGATGGTCGCGCCATGGGACAGC
>CAIOCH010000671.1 GCA_903856525.1 uncultured bacterium
TCAACTTCCTCAACTGCAACGGCGACGCGTCGTTCATGTCGGCGGTGCTGTACGCGCACCTCGCGCGCCCGCACATTCCCGCGCCGCGCGCCAACTTCGTGCACGTGGTGGTGAACGGCGAGTCGTGGGGCCTGTACGCCAATGTCGAGCAGTTCAACAAGGCGTTCCTGCGCGACCACTGGGCCGACTTCAAGGGCGAGGGCGCGCGCTGGAAGGTGAAGGGCTCTCCGAACGCCACCGGCGGACTCGACTACCGCGGCGAGGACCTCGCTGCGTACCGCCAGCGCTACGAGATCAAGACCAAGGACAGCGACAAGGACTGGAAGGCGCTGGTGAAGTTGTGCCGCACGCTCAGCGAGACGCCGCTCGACGAGCTCGAGGCCGCGCTCAAGCCCATGCTCGACATCGACGGCGCGCTGTGGTTCCTGGCGCTCGACATCGCCACCGCGAACTCCGACGGCTACTGGACGCGCGCGAGCGACTACTCGCTCTACCGCGATCCCAAGGGTGTGTTCCACATCGTGCCGCACGACATGAACGAGGCGTTCAAGTCGGCGCGCGGTGGGCGTGGCGGTGGTCCCGCTGGCGGACCCGGTGGCGGATTCGGCGGCGGACCCGGATCCGAGGGCCGATCAGGATCCGAGGGCCGACCTGGACGCGGCATGCGTCCGCGGCCTGCGGATAGCGAGACTCCCCCACCGCCGCAGAGTGCGCCGGGCGTGGTGCGCGGACAGGACGCTCGGCCGCAGGATGGCGGACAGCCCGCCTTCCGAGGTCCCCGCGGAGGTGGTGCCGATGGTGCCGGAATGACGGAGCTCGACCCACTGACGGGCCTCGATGACGCCACCAAGCCACTGCGCAGCCGTCTGCTGCAGGTGCCGGCGCTGCGCGAGAAGTACCTCGGATTCGTCAGGCAACTCGCAGCGGAGATGGCCTGGCAGAAGATGTCCTCCCTCGTCGCCGGCCAGCGTGCGCTCGTGTCCGAGCTCGTGGGCCGGGACACGCGCAAGGCGTTCACCACCGAGGCGTTCGAGCGCGACACCTCGCCCGAGCCCACGGGTACGCTGCGGCAGTTCTTCGAGAAGCGCTCGAAGTACCTGCTCGGGTACACGCCAAAGGCGCCCGCGCCAGCCAAGCCGGCCAAGGACTGACCGATGCCCGAGTTCCTGCAGAGTGCCTTCTCGAGCGACCAGGATGTGCGCGCCGCCGACGCGGCGATCCGGCTCGTCGCCGCGGTGGCGTTCGGCTGCGCGGTGGCCTTTGTGTACCGCTGGACGCGCGGGCGCTCCGCCGACCGACGATTCGTCGCCACGCTGGTGCTGCTCACCCTCCTGCTGAGCGTGACCACGATCGTGATCGGCAACAATGTCGCGCGTGCGTTCAGCATCGTCGGCGCGCTGTCGATCGTGCGGTTCCGCACCGTGGTCGAGGACACGCGCGACACGGCGTTCGTGATCTGCGCGGTCGCGCTCGGCCTTGCCGTCGGCGCGGGATACCTCGCCGTGCCCGCGATGGCGCTGCCCTTCATCGCCATCGCCGCCAAGTTCTTCAGCGGCGACCCGAACGTGCTCGACGACATCGATCCGAGCCCGTTCACGCTGCACGTCAAGGTTGCGCCCGACTTCGCGCGCCGCGACGAACTGCAGCGCGAGCTCGCGAAGTGCGTGCCCCCGCCGAATCTCATCGGAATCGAGAGCGCGCGCGCCGGCACCGCGGTCGAGCGGAGCTACGGCATCGAGCTCGCGGGCGAGCGCGCGGCCGACGAGCTCATCGACCGCCTTTCGCGGATCGAGGGCGTGCTCGCGGTCGAGGTCGTGCGCGCGGGCAAGTAGCGCCCGCGGACGCGCGGCATCAGCGGTTCGTCCAACCCGTCGGCTTGACCTCGTGGCGGAACGATCCGTCGTCCATGAGATCGACGAGCCCGTAGGTCGGCTCGCAGTAGGTCTTGTGCGGCTTCCACCAGCCGCCGCACACGGCGCCGCTGCAGCAGTAGGTGACACCATCGGCCTCGCAGCGGTCGATGAGGTGCGTGTGGCCGGAGAGGACCAGCTTGACCTTGCCCGACTTGCAGAAGAGCCCATGGATGGGCGCAGCGTCGAGGTGCACGAAACCGCCCGAGATCGTCGTCTCCTTGGCCTTGACCTCGGTCTCGCCGCGGATGTGCGGGGTGACCGTCACGATCGGGATGTGCGAGACGACCACGGTGGGAAGCGTGTTCTTCGCGAGATCCGCCTCGA
>CAIOCH010000672.1 GCA_903856525.1 uncultured bacterium
CCTCGCCGTGGAACGGCACGGGGCCAACGGCGAGCATCGCATCGGGATCGACCGACAGCGCGTAGCGCGCGAGCTGGTAGGCGTCCTCGCAGGAGAGCATCGGGCTCACGAGGAGCGCGAGGTTCTTCTTCGAGGCCTTGAGCGAGGTCATCGCGGCGTCGACGGCGGCGTAGGCGGCGCTCCATGCCTCCATCGGCTTGAGCACGTCGAACGCGGGCTTGCCCTTGATCGACGGCATCGCGAGGCGCGCGTCGCTGTGCACGAACTTCCAGCCGTAGCGGACCTCGTCGGTGATCCACCACTTGTTGACATCGAGGTTGGCGCGCGGCTTGACGCGGTAGACCTTGCCGTCGTTGTGCTCGACGGAGATGTTGTCGCCCGAGGCGGTGATGCCGTCGATCGACGGGGTCTTCTTGAGGAACCACACGCGCTGCTGGAAGAGGAAGTCCTTGTCGAGGAGTGCGCCCACGGGGCAGAGGTCGACGACGTTGCCCGAGAGCTCGTTGTCGAGCGCCATGCCGGGGAAGACATCGATCTGCTCGGTGGAGCCGCGGCCGTCGACCATGAGCTCGCCCGTGCCCGTCACCTCGCGGGTGAAGCGCACGCAGCGGGTGCACATGATGCAGCGGTCGCTGTAGAGGAGGACATGCGGGCCGACATCCTTCTTGGGCTGCTTGTTCTTGGCCTCGGTGAAGCGGCTCTCGGCGCGGCCGTACTGGTAGGAGTAGTCCTGCAGGTGGCACTCACCCGCCTGGTCGCACACGGGGCAGTCGACCGGGTGGTTGATGAGCAGGAACTCCATGACCGCCTTCTGATTGGCGACGGCCTTGGGGCTGTCGGTGTAGACGACCATGCCGTCGGAGGCGGACTGCTGGCAGGTGGGGACGAGCTTGGGGAATGGCTCGAGCTTGCCGGACTTCGGATTCGGGGCCCAGACCTCGCCGAGGCAGATGCGGCAGTTGGCCACCACCGAGAGGCCCGGGTGGTAGCAGTAGTGCGGGACCTCGACGTCCTGGTCGAGGGCGGCCTGCAGGATGGTCTGGCCGGGCTTGAAGGGGTACTTCTTGCCGTTGATCGTCAGCTCTGGCATAAGGGTCGGGAGTGTATCGCGCCGCGGCGGTCAGGGGGAGGCTGCGGGGAGGGTGGCGAACGCGAGGGCGATTCGGCCGGGTTCGCAGGAGATGTCGCGGAGCTCCACGCGGCGGCCGTCGCCCAGACGGATCTGGGCGGGGCCGGATGCGAGGTCGTCGAGGGCGGTGCGGAGGAGTGCTGCGAGCGCGGAGGCGGCGCCGGGGATGGGCAGGCGGCCGATGCGGGCGGTGCCGATCGAGAGCGTGAGTCGACCGTCGGCGAGTGTGGGGTCGACGGGGAGTGACACGACGGCGGCGCCGGGGGGGCGCACGGAGTCCTCGAGGATGAGCGCGCCGGAGATGGCGGCGATGCGGATGGTGGTGGCGGGCGCGAGATCCGCGAGGGCGGGGTCGTGTGCGATCCACTGGGGAAGCCGCGTCGCGAGCCAGGCGTTGATGTCGGCGGGGTCGATGGCGATGGCCCACTCCTCCCCTGCCGGGCGGACCTTGGTGAGAGTCGCGGCGAGGGCCTGCTCGAAGGCCTCTCCACGGGCGGACGCGTCGACGGGTAGCGTCGGGCGTGCGACAGGTGGCATCGCGGCGAGCATGAAGGACGCGAGTGCGGCTCCGAAGAGAAGCGCCAGAACGAGCCACAGCAGGCGCGGGCGCGGGAGGGGCTGGCGCGGGGACTCCACCATCACCCGTGCAGCCTACCCAAACGGTGCCAGGCACCAACCTGGCACCAACCACCGCGATACCAGCTGATGCGGGTTGGTGCCTGGCACATCGCGGAACTCACGGAATGGGGCGGGCTGGATGACCCGACCAGGGTGTAGGCGGTGCCTGGATGGGACCAGGACCATCGGGTTGGTTCGCGGATGGTGCCAGGTTGGTGCCTGGCACTGCCTAGGCAAAGCGCTTGACGACGAGCGTGTCGTTCTGCCCGCCGAATCCGAAGGAGTTCGACAGGCAGATGTCGACCTTGGACGCGCGCGCCTTGTTGGGCACGTAGTCGAGGTCGAGCGCGGGGTCGGGCGTGCCGTAGTTGATCGTGGGCGGCAGCATGCCGTCGCGGATCGCCAGGACGCACGTGATGAACTCGACCGCGCCGGCGGCGGCGATCAGGTGGCCCATCATCGACTTGATCGAGCTCATGGGGATATCGCGGGCGTGCTCGCCGAACACGCGCTTGACGCCCTTGGTCTCGATCGAGTCGTTCTCCTTGGTGCCGGTGCCGTGGGCGCTGATGTAGTCGATCGCGGCGCGGCCATCGGTACGGCGCGCGTGCGGGTCGATGCCCGCCTGCGCGAGCGCCATGTGCATCGAGGCGGCGCCGCCGCGGCCCTCGGGGTGGATGTCGGTGATGCGGAAGGCATCGGCGCTCGAGCCGTAGCCCGCGACCTCGGCGAGCGGCGTGGCGCCACGTGCGAGCGCGTGCTCGAGGCTCTCGATCACGATCATGCCCGAGCCCTCGCCCATGACGAAGCCGTCGCGGGTGGCGTCGAACGGCCGCGAGGCCTTGGTCGGGTCGCCCTTGGAGGTCGAGAGCGCGGTGAGGCGGTTGAAGCCGGTCACGCCGAGCACATGGATCATCGTGTGCGTGCCGCCCGAGATCATCACGTCGGCGTCGCCGCGCTGGATGAGGCTGAACGCCTCGCCGATCGCCTGCGTGCTGGCGGCGCACGCCGTGAGGCAGTTGAGCGCGGGCCCGCGGATGCCGAACTCGCGCGCGAGGTGCGCGAGCGGCATGTTGGGCTCCTGCTCGACCTCGCACATCTTCTCAAGCACCTTGTGGGCGGTGTCGGCCCAAGGCACGCCGTCGACCTTGCGCTGCTCGGCGTTCCAGCCCGCGAGGTTGGCGGCGGCGTAGTTGTCGAAGTCAAGGACGCCCTCGCCCGC
>CAIOCH010000673.1 GCA_903856525.1 uncultured bacterium
ACGGTATCCATGTACGGAGAGTAGCACGGTCTTCAGTCCACGCGGTGGCTACACCGTTGCGCTCGATCGGGTGATCGGCCCACTGCTTTGGTTTGTGCGATGGCTGGGACTTGATTACCGATCAAAGGTTGCGCATGCCACGCCAGCTCAGCGATTGCTTCATTTCCGCACTCCGCCGACATCAAGCCCGCGTCTCCATAACGCAGCCGACCGTCCGCAGCCAAGGCGCTGGCACGCTGCATGCCGCGTGGGCCTTCCTCTCGTCGGGCCTCGATCTGCGGCGCCTCCGGACATCGAGCGAGCGCAAGTACCTCGTCCGCCTCGACGACGCGACCGTCGCCTTCGCGAATCGCCTCGGAACGCCGAAGGGCAGGAGCGGCGCCCGCAGCAGCGGCTCCTGGGGCCTCGCCCGCAAGCTCCTCAACATCTACATCCGCGACTGCGTGTACTCGCGCCTGCTCTGCGCGCACTACCGGCTCGAGGCGATCGAGCCGTTCCTCGAGGTACCGCTCGACAGCTTTGTGGCGAAGGGGTTGATCGCGGAGGCCACGACACGAGGTCAGACCCGACGACTCCCGCGGTGGAGCACGATCAAGGGCCTCGAGCGCGCCGAGTCCGATCTCTACCAGGCCTTCGCAAGCGAACTCGCTGCGGAGCGCGGGCATGCGCGCATTCACCTGGATGTCGTGCTGTGGGGTGCGCGGGACTGAGGTAGGGGCAACGCGATCACCGCTCTTGCAAATTCCTCACTCGAACTCCGCAACGACCGGAAGATGGTCGCTGAGATGCCCATCCGCGCGCCAGATGTCGCCTTGCGGCGGTACCCAGCAATCGCGCAGCCGCGCCAGCATCGGTGGCGTCACGAAGAGGTGATCGATCTGGTGTCGGATGGCGCCTCTACTGTGACGGAAGGTCGGGATCGGACCACCCCGTGCATGCGCCAGGCAGTCCACCAACCCGATCGCGCGCATCCGATCGAGCCACTCGCGGTTGCCGCGGTCGCCGCCCGGCCCGTCGTCGAGCGTGGGTGCGCTGTTGAAGTCGCCGCCCACGACCCAGAACTGGCGGTCGATCCCGGGCTGGCCCCGCAGCGCATCCCAGAGCAGGTCGGTCATCCAGATGGAGTTGTTGCGCTCAAGCTTGATGCCCGTCACATCGACGCCCGCAAGACGCGCCGGTTCAACAGGCCACGGCGGGCTGTAGGCGCAGACGGCGTGCAGGTCGTCGAAGCCGCTGCACTGAGTGCGTTGCGCGACCATGTTGCCCGCGAAGCGGCGGAGTTCGTCGTTCGCCCATGGCTGTGAGCACGAGACCTCGATCGGAGACACGAGCCCGGACCGAGCAAAAAGCGAGGTCCTGAACGACTGTCGCGCACCCGACGGTCGAATCGGGGTGCGTGACTCGCAGACCGCCGTGCCCCACTCGGTAGGAGTGTCCGCGACTTCCTGTAGCAAGGCCAGATCGGGTGCGAGATCGCGAAGGTAGCTCCATGCGGAGCTCCCGATTCGCGCGGACTTCATGTTCCAGGTGACGACCCGCATGTGAGGACTCGGAGAGAAGGCTATCAATGATCACGCGATGGTGTCTCGGCCCACCGATTCCAACATCATCTGTTCCGCAAACTTCGTCTGCGGGCACTCGAGAAGTCCACCGCCCGCGGATTCGGGCCCGACAGCCCGGGCGCGCCACACCTCCTCTCCCGACGCAGCGCAGCGAGGACGCCGAGCCGCTCCACCACGCGCTTCATCAACGCGGGCGGACGCGTCCCCTGCCTCGTAGGACGTTCGGTGGCGACGCGAAGCATTCACGCTGTTGACGACGGAGCGCGTACGTTGCCCGTGGTTTCCTCCCTGGAGATCCTGGACGACTTTGATTGAATGCCGTCGCTCTCGACTTGCTCAAGAGGACCTCTGGCGGTCCACCTGCGGCGGTGATCCACCGTCGGAACCGACCTCCGGGTGTCCGCGCCCGGCGGTGCTCAATCCTCTTCGCCATCCGTCATGATGTCCATCCCACCCGCCGCCACGACCGCGTCGTACAGCAGCTTCGCCGCCGCCTTCCGACTGCTGCGCCTCGGCGGATTCAGCCAGACGGCGACGACCTTACGCTCCTCCTCCGCCCGAGCCTCCTCGAGCGTCATGTCCCCCAGCGCCTCGAACTGCTCGTCGGTGAGGGCTCCCTCCTCGACATCCTCCTCGGTCACATCGTCGAGGCACGGATCCCGCGCGATCGAGCGCATGACCCACGCGCCCGCGGCGTTCCGCTGCACGTGGTAGGCGATGTGTCCGGAGTGGTACATGCTCTCCGACCAGTCGCTCTCGGCGACCAGCTTCCATCCGTCGGGGTCCGTGCCCGCGAAGTGCTCGTCGAGCGACGGCGAGTCGGAGCGGCACGCGGTGCGGATCTGTGGCGTTGCCGGCTCGGGAATCTTGCGGGAGCGACCCTTCGGGGAGGGGTCCTTGGCGCCTCCGCTCGAGTCGGAATCCGATGGTGTGCGTTCGGCCATGACTTCTCCAGACCTCCCGGGACATTGATGTGGAAGCACGCAGGTGCGCTTGAC
>CAIOCH010000674.1 GCA_903856525.1 uncultured bacterium
AGCCTCGCAGCGGGTCGGCCGCCGCTCGATGAGATGCCACGCGAGCAACACCACCGCCACCAGCACGCCGGGAAGCCAGAGACCGACGGTGCCCAGCTCGAACGCCTCGAAGAGCGTGAGGATCCAGCGGTGGGCGTCGGGCGTGATCAGTCCTCCCGTCGCCCGGAGCGCCACGAGCAGCAGCACCTCGTACACCACCAGCAGCGGCAACAGGAAGCAGAGGATCGTGAGCGGCTCGCGCGACTGCACGAGGTAGGCGTCGAGAAAGCGCCCGAGCCCCGCACGCCGCGTCCCGGGAGCGGAGCCACCCGAAGAAAAACCTCCCCTGCCGCGGCCGGCGTTTCGGGGAGGTGTGGTCTTTCGGGGTGCTCGGGCCATGGCTGTGCTGCATCCGATGGTGCGGATGCGGTTCAGCGTAACCCGTCACGGGCGCGATGTGCGGGTCAGGGCGCAGCGGATCGCTGCACGTGGCCACACACGCGCCCCACGTGCCGCAGGCGCGATCGCGCCCTCGGCACATGCGACAGGCGCTCACTTGGCCTTTTGCAGGGTCGCGAGCTTGGCCGCCATGCGGCTCTTGCGGCGCGAAGCGGTGTTCTTGTGGATGGTGCCGGCAGCGGCCACCTTGTCGAGGGTGCGGGCTGCGGCGCGCATCGCCTTCTCGGCGGCTGTGGCGTCACCCGAGGCGATCGCCTTCAGGAAATCACCGCTCGCGTCCTTGACGCGACGCTTGCGCCACAGGTTGCGGGCGTTGCGCTTGGAGGTCTGGCGGACACGCTTCTTGGCTGATTCGGTATTCGGCACGGCTGTTCCTGTCGGTCGGGATTCGTTCAAACGGACGAATGGCGAATCGGGGATCATGCCCAAACTCGGCCACGAATGCAAGTCCGCCCCGACACAGAGGGTTGATACGGGGGTGTATCCGACGCCGAGCGTGGTCGGAATGCCGCCGAGGCCGCACGATGGGCGCCGCATCCCCCGTCAATCGGGGGATACGGGCGGTTTTTGCGAAAGCACCCGCGCGGTGCCGCGTGTTGTCCGCATTATTCTGCATGACCGTGCGAACCCGGAAGGCCCCCTCCGCAACTTCCGCGCTCTCCGAGCGCCTGGATACCCGCGCCGCCGCCAGCGAAATCGCATCGCAACTGGCTGCCGCCAGCATCGTGCGCCCCGACCTCCTGGTCGTGTTCGGGACCTATCACCACCGAGCATTGTTCTCGGACGCCGTTGAGTTGCTCCGCGGTGAGCTGCATCCCGCCCACATCCTCGCGTGCACCACCGAGGGCGTCGTCGCCGACGCGCACGAGGTGGAGCGCAGCGCCGGTCTGGCCGCACTGGCGCTCCGACTGCCCGGGGTCGTCATGCGGCCGTTCCACTTCAGCCTGGTCGATGGCCCTCCCGCCGTCTGGAGCGACGGGTTCATCCGCGACCGCGTGTCGCTCCCGCCTGACGAAGGCGCCCTTCCCCATCGCGGGATCCTGATGCTGGCCGACCCCTTCGCCGTCCATACGGGACAGGCATGCGCCGCGATCGAGAGGGCCGCGGGGCCCGCGGGCGCCCGCATCTTCGGCGGAGTCGCCAGTGGCGCGAGCCATGCGGGACTGAACGTGCTCGTCGCCGACCGACGGACCTGCCACGAAGGCATCGTCGGACTGTCACTGTTCGGCGACATCCTGATCGACGGTGTCGTGAGCCAGGGCTGCCGCCCCGTCGGACAACCGCTCGTGGTCACCCGCGCGCGCGGCAGCGAGCTCCTCGAGATCGGCGGCCGACCTGCGCTCACGGTGGTGCAGGAGTTGGCGCAATCGCTCGATGAGCGCGACCAGAAGTTGCTCGCCGGCGGCTTCCTCGTGGGCATCGCCCGCGACCCCACGAAGCCCCGGCTGGGGCGCGGCGACTTCCTCGTGCGCCCCGTCCTCGAGGTGCGCGAAGCGACGCGCTCGCTGCTCCTCACCGACGCCATCGCCACCGGCAGCACCATCCAGTTCCAGATCCGCGACGCACAGACGGCGCACGATGACCTCGCGCTCCTGCTGTCGGCCGAGCAACTGCGGTCGCGGCCGGTGGCATCGCTGCTGTTCACCTGCAACATGCGGGGAACACGCATGTTCGAGGCGGCGGGGCACGATGCCCGCTTCGCCAGCGCGCGCCTCGGCGGTGCGCCCATCGCGGGCTTCCACGCAGCGGGCGAGATCGGACCGCTCGTCGACCACGCCACGGGGCTCCGTTCCCACCTGCACACGCAGACGGCGTCGCTCGCGATCTTCCGCGCCGTGCAGGGCGAACCGTAAGCCCGCCGGTCGCGCATCCGCGCCGCTCCACGCCGTGGGCCCCAATACGCTCCACGGGTCCCCGCTTCGCTGCACAGGTCCCCAATACGCTCCACAGGTCCCCGCTTCGCTGCACGGGTCCCCGCTTCGCTGCACGCGTCCCCGCTACGCTGCACACATGGCGCTCGGCCCGATCCTTCTTTCCCAGGGACTCCTCAGCGACGACCAGCTCGAGCAGGCGCTGCGCGAGCAGGCGCGCGCGGGCGAACGGCTGGAGCAGACGATCGCCCGCCTTGGATTCGCCAGCAGCGAGCAGGTGATGCGGGCGCTCGCCGACGAACTGGCGATGCCATTCGTGCGGCTCGACGAGACCGAGATCGACGAGGAGGCCGTGCGCGCGGTGCCGCCGCGCCTCGTGTACCGCTTGCGCGCGATCCCCGTGCGCATCGACGCCGGCACGCTCGTCGTCGCCACCAGCGACCCGCTGCGGCTCGATTCCTTCGACCAGCTGCGCGTGGCGGCGGGCATGCCCGTGTCGCTGGTCGTGGCCGACGACCAGGACATTGGCCTGCAGATCAAGAACCGCTTCGGCGTGGCGGGCGATGTGCTCGAGGCGCTGGGGGCTTCCGACGCGCCCGCGGCCGAGGCGAGGTCGGACTCCGGCGAGGCCGACGACGCCAGCGAAGCGAGCGTGGTGCGCCTGGTCAACGACCTCCTCTTCGAGGCGATCCGCGAGCGCGCCACCGACATCCACATCGAGCCGTACGAGCATGAACTGCACGTGCGCTACCGCATCGACGGCGTGATGTCGGACGCCGGCGTGCCGCCCACCATCCACCGCTTCCGCAACGCGATCGTGAGCCGCCTCAAGATCATGGCGAACCTCAACATCGCCGAGAAGCGGCGCCCGCAGGACGGACGCATCACGCTCAAGCAGCGCGTCCCGGGGCAGAAGGTGCAGGAGTTCGACCTGCGTCTGTCCGTCATCCCCATGCTCTACGGCGAGGGCATCGTGCTGCGCATCCTCGCCAAGAACGCGGTGCTTGTCGGTCTCGATGAACTCGGCATGCCCGACGGCATCCGCGCCCGCTGGTTCGACCTCGTGGGCCGCCCGCACGGGATCGTGCTGGTCACGGGTCCGACCGGCAGCGGCAAGTCGACCACGCTGTACGCGTCGCTCAAGCAGATCGTGAGCGGCGAAGTCAAGGCGATCACCGTCGAGGACCCCGTCGAGTACCACGTGCCCGGCGTCAACCAGATCCAGGTGAACCACCAGGTGGGACTCGACTTCGCCGCGGGGCTGCGCGCGATCCTGCGCCACGATCCCGACATCATCATGATCGGCGAGATCCGCGACGCCGAGACCGCCAACGCCGCGGTGCAGGCGTCGCTCACGGGCCACCTCGTGCTGTCCACCATGCACACCAACGACTCGTGCGGCGCCGCCACGCGCCTGCTCGACATGGGCGTGGAGCCGTTCCTCGTGGCGAGCACCGTGGAGGGCGTGCTGGCCCAGCGCCTGCTCCGCCGCGTGTGCCGGGCGTGCACGACCTCCCGCGCGCCCCGCGCGGGCGAGCTGCCCCCCGATTTCCGGGCCGGCGACGACGGCCTGGTCGCCGAGGCGGTGGGCTGCCGCGAGTGCCGCGGCTCGGGCTACCGTGGCCGGATCGGCTGCTACGAACTGCTCACCGTGGACGAACCGACCAGGGCCGAGATCATGCGGCGGGCGAGCTCACGCGCGGTCGAGGTTGCGGCCCGCGCGGGCGGAAACCTCACGACCCTGCGGGATTCGGCGGCGGATATGGTCGCCCGCCGCGTGACCACCGCCAGCGAGGCGCTGGCGGCCGTCAAGACGATGTAGTCCCCCTGCCTGATACGACGGCGTGATCTGACGGCGCGATCCGACGGCGTGATCCGACGGCGTGATCCGCACGCGGTGCCGTCCCCGCGGACACCAGAGCCGACTCCGACGGAGCGGGGTTGCGGATTGACGCGGGGGGGGAAACATCCGATACTCCCCCGTTCGAGCCCACCCCCCAACGAACCTGGGCTCCTGGAGATTTGAAGATGTCGTCTCGATCTGGCGGTTCCACTGGCGTACTGGTTGCTCTGGTGGTCTTCGTCGTCCTCACCCTCGGTCTTCTCGTCACCTCCATCTTCCTCTACAAGTACAAGTCGGAGGCGGAGCTGGCAGCGAGCGAGGCCAAGACGGAGCTCGACCTGTTCATCAGCGCGCCCGAGCGCGGTGGTTCCGACGCGGCCAACATCCGCGCTTCGGCCGGCGGCTCCAGCGTGTTCGGATACATGCTCGGCCAGATCCGCGACACGGGCCAGTTCGTGGCCAACGACCGCACCGCCGACATCGCCCGCATGCGCGCCACGCTGGGTCTCGAGTCGAACGAGTCGGTGCAGGACGCCATGCGCACCCTCAAGC
>CAIOCH010000675.1 GCA_903856525.1 uncultured bacterium
CCTGGGTAGTCGGCATCCTCGACGATCGTCTCGCCGCGGATCGAGGCTGCATCGAACTGGAGCCCGTCAGGGTCGACCGATGCCGAACATGCCTCGCGCACGACTCCCTCGAGCACCGCGACCTCGTTCGAGACGCGGGCCAGCAGGTCGATGTCGCGCGTGGTGCGGAACATGGACGTGTCCCATGCGCGCATGAGCAGCGCGCCCTTGAGCACGAACCGATCCGCGTGGCGGGTTCGCGAGAGCCGGTGGAGGAAGCGCTCCATCGCGTAGAGCTGCAGGAGATCGTTGAACGAGCGCGAACCGGCGCGCGCCTGGTTGAGCAGGCGAGCGTGGACGGATGCGGCGGTGTTCGTGATCTCCTTTGCCATCGGTCAGAGCGCGCTCTCAATGTACGGCGCCATCACCGCCTGCACGCGGTTGATGCGCGCGAAGTGCATGAGGTCCCTCACCCGATTTCCCGGCTTCGCGTCCTTACGGCGCAGGTAGGTGCGCAGCGCCTCGATCGCGATGTCCTTGCCGATCTTGTTGCGGAACTTGAAGCAGTCGGCCACGGTCTTCGCCGCACCGTAGACGCGAAGCTCACGGCCACCGACCTTGATGCGCTCGACGCCTGCCGCAAGCGAGGCGTCGCCGAAGCGGTAGAACCGCACCGGCGGGTGCTCGAGCTTGCGATCCTTGAAACCGCGCGGCACCGCGAGGTCGACCGCATGCGGGATCTGCGTGGTCAGGCGGTGGTGGGCCAGCGCCGAGACGAGGCAGACGATTGCCTTGGGCACTTTTCGGGCCACCACCGCGAGATCGGGTTCCGATGGCGCTGCGTCGGCAAGCTGGTAGACGCCGCGGCCGAGTCGCAGCACGGTGCCGCCCTCAACCATCGCCGCCAGCGTGCGTGGATGGATGCCCGCCGCCTTGGTCTCCTGCGTGCGGAGGATGCCCCCGGCGCGTCGGAAGACGGTCGTGGCCCTCTGGGTTGGGGGCTTCGCGATCGGGGAGCTGGAGGGGGTGCGTGGCATGTGGAGCGATCTTGCTACAGATATCGACAAGTGTAGCATCTACAATCCACCGTTCCTGGGATTCCCTCGTGTTTCTGCGCGCCGACGTCGAGCGGCGCCCGTTCCCCGGGGTCCGGCCAGAGAAGCGATCTCCCGTGAGGCGGGGATCACCTCGCAGATGGGCCGCCCGAAACTGGCCGTCTGAGAAGGACAGATTTGCGGGAAACTGGCCGTCTGAGAAGGACAGATGGTCTCGGCATGCAGGTCCGACGTGCCCCCGCACCCAAGGTGTCACCGCGTCATCGGTACCGAAACTCCCGCACGTTGAAGCCGTCGCGGAATCGGGGCGGCCTGCGCCTCGGCCCAGTCGGTGGCGCAGCTGGCGCGTGTCGAACTCGAGTTGGAAGTCTGTACAAATTCTGTGGCACGGGCGCCCCGCTGCAGATGATTTACGGCGTCCATATGCGATTTTTGGGAACTTTATCGCAGTTTTGTGGCGATATAGATCCATGGTAAGCATTTTAAGGTGCATATCAGTATTATTGTGGACTATGCCACCTGAACCATCATGCCGGGCCGCAGGGTACGCCGCCTTGATCGAGCAGTACGGGATCCAGGGCATCGCGCCGTGGCATCGGTCGTCGGTGTGCGACGGGGCATCCAAGCGGATCGAACGCTCCGCGAGCGGGATCGCCGAGACCTACCCCGCGCAGTACTGGCCCGGCGACGATCCCTGCGACCACCTCGAGTTCGCGCTCAAGTACGACGGCGCCGACCTCGCGCTGCTCGCGAAGATCCTTCCGGCAATCGGCGCCGAGTCGATCGCGCGCTGGGTGCAGGCGACGCCGCAGGGCAAGTACACGCGACGGATCTGGTACCTCTTCGAGCTGCTCACCGGCCAGCGCCTGCCGCTCGCCGACATGACAGCGGGCAACTACGTGGATCTCCTCGAGCGCGACGACTACTTCGTGCTCGACACGCCGACGCAGGTGCGTCGCCAGCGGATCAACGACAACCTTCTTGGCGACGGTTACTTCTGCCCGGTCGTCCGAAGGACCGCGGCGATCACGGCCTTCATCGGTCGCGATCTCTCCGCCCGCAGCCGCGAGATCATGTCCGGCCATTCGCCGGAACTGCTCAGGCGCGCGATGGGCTACCTGTACACGAAGGAGACGAAGTCGTCCTTCGAGATCGAGCACATTAAGCCGGACGCCTCGCGGACCGAGCGATTCGTGGCGCTGCTCCATGTCGCCACGCACGATGACCTGTGCGAGACGCCGCGGCTCGTCGAGGCGCAGAACCAGATCGTCGACCCGCGATTCCGCGAGGCGGGCTACCGCACCGACCAGAACTACGTGGGCGAGACGGTGCACTACGGAAACGAGCGGATCCACTACGTGTGCCCAGGGCCCGAACTCGTCGGCAGCCTGATGTCGGGCGTCTTTGCCTCGCACCGCCGCATGGAGACGGCGGGCGTGCACCCGGTGCTTCACGCCGCGCTCGTCGGCTACGGATTCGTGTTCGTGCATCCGTTTGGGGATGGCAACGGCCGCATCCACCGGCTGCTCATCCACAACATCCTCACGCGCCGCGGCTTCGTTCCGTCCGGCATGGTCTTCCCCGTGTCGGCGGTGATGCTCAAGCGGCCTGCGGAGTACGACGCCTCGCTGGAAGCGTTCTCCAGGCCGATCCTCCGGCTGGCCGACTACGACCTCGACGACTCGGGCCAAATGACCGTGCGCAACGGTGGTGTCCTCGCTCCGCTCTACCGCTATCCCGACATGACCGCGCAGGTCGAGGCGCTCTTCGCGTTCATCGAGCAGACGGTGGAGACGGAAATCGCGGAGGAGCTGTCGTTCCTGGCGAGCTACGACCGGACGAAGCGCGCGATGCAGGAAGCGGTGGATCTGCCCGACCGGGATCTCGACCTGTTCATTCGCCTGTGCCTGCAGAACCAAGGAAAGCTGTCGAAGGCCAAGCGCGAATCGACCTTTCGGGCCTTGCGGGATGACGAGATCGCGCAGCTCGAGCGGTGCGTTTCAGAGGGGTACGGGGCGTCAGGCTCGGGTGAGCCCGCCAAGCGATGACCGAACCGCATGGATCGTGAAGGGGCTGTCACCGCGTCGCCGGAATCGGAGCCCCACGCGTTCAAGCCGTCGCGCGAATCAGCGCTGCCTGCACCTCAGCCTCGCCAACGCGGGGCATGCCCCTGATCGCCACCTCGAAGCGCGCGTCCCGCGTCTGCAGTTAGTGCTTCGCCGCGACCAGCGGGCTGTGGCCGAGCCACGGTGATTCACGGAGCACGACCACGTGGGCGGGAAGGGACTCGGACCAGTCGGTGGCGCAAGATGGTGCGCATATAGCCGAAGGGGCCCGGCCAGGGTTCATGACCTGCGCGGGTGAGCAACTTCATGGCGGTCGTGCGCAGGTTCGTGGTGGGGTCGGTGAGGCGCGGCGCGACGGCCTCGCTGCCTCCCGCTCAGCTCGTCGGCTTCATCAGCTCGGCCATGCGGTCGAGCGCGCGGTCCATCGCGCGGCGGTAGATCCATGAACGATCGGCTGCATCCTGATGATCCGATGCGGTCTTGAGGGCTTCGGCGAGATAGACCTTGACGCCCGAGCTCACGGAATCGTCCCCGAGAAGCACGACCGAGGTGATCGCGAGTTCGTAGAGGGCGGCGCACGATGCAGCATCACCTGCGTTGAAGCGTGGAACGCCGCGTTCGATCGCGAGCTCGAGGACCGCGGCGGCCTGGCGCACGCGGTGTGCCGACGCGGAGGTGGCTCCCTCGGACGCGCCGGTCGAGGACTCCGCGGCAGCCGACTTCGCGGCGCTGCGGGCGGGCAGCACGCGGTCGATGACATGGATGATGCCGTTGGCCGCTTCGATGTCGGCGATCTCGATGCGCGCGCCGTCGACGGTGATCGCGCCCGAATCGAGGGCGAACTTCACGACGCCGTCGCCCATGAGCGTGCGAGCCGAGCTCTGCGAGAGCATCTCGTCGCGGCGGATCGCCGTGGGCAGGACATGCGCGGCGAGCACCGCCGTGAGCGCGGGCCGGTCCTCGAGGAGCGCCTTCAGTGCATCGGCGGGGATGGCCGCGAACGCCTCGTTGGAGGGGGCAAGCAGCGTCCATGGCCCGGGGTTCTGTGCGCCGAGTTGTGGCCCGAGGCCCGCGGCGCCGATGGCGGCGCGCAGCGTCGCGAATCGATCATCCTTGGCGACGATGTCCTCGATGCTCCTGAGTTCAGGGACCATCACGCTGTCGATCACGTGCACAAGCCCGCCATCGAACGCGACATCGGTGGCCACGAGGCGCGCGCCGTCGACGGTGAGCGCGCTCGGATCAACATCAAGCGACTGACCGGACAACGCCTTGAGCCGGCGACGATCGAGCAGCGCGGAACTCTCGAGCGACTGCGCGACCACGTGGTGCTTGAGGATCGTCTGCAGCGTCGACTTGCCCTTCGCGCTCGTCAGGAACTCGACCTGCTCGCGCGGGAGTTTGGCGAACGCCTCGTTGGTGGGTGCGAAGATCGTGAGCTTCGCGTCCTTCGGCAGCTCGATCTCCGCGGCCTTCACCAGCTCGAGCAGCGTGGTGAGGTTCGCCTTTGCCGCAACCGCTGCCAACGAACCTGCCGACGGCCGCTCGGCAGCCGCCTGGCCCATCGGACGGATCCAGTCGACTTCAATCGCAAACGAACCCTCCTTCTTGTCGGCGAGGGTGATTCCCACCGACTCGATGGAGGCCGGGTCGAGCGCAGGTGCATTCCGCATCCGCTGGCCGAAGCTGTTCGCGACGCACTCGTCGAAGGGGATCTCGACTTCGGTCCACTCGCCGGCCGTGGTCTGGAAGTTGCGCTGGTATCCGCCTGCCATGAGGCGCAGGCGCGACGACCGGATGTCGCACTGGTAGGTGCGCCCGTCGCCCTTCACGCGGAGAAGGAGCCCGGTCGTTCCTGCGAAGGTCCCCTGGGGTACCGCCGTGCGGATCTGTGAGAAACCGCCGTTGTTCTCCAGGGAGAGCTCGCCGGAGAAGCGCAGCGTGCCGCCTTCGCCCGCAGCGATTCGTCCGGTCGAGAGTCCGCCCATCACGCCATCGAGGACGGTTTGCCAGCCCTTGGTGCCGCTGTCGAACTCGAGGTTCGATGCAGGGGTTGACTGGGGCGCCGCTGCGCAAGGTGCGCCCGCGAGAAGCGCGCAGAAAAGAGCCGGAAGGAGGGTCGAGCAAGTCGATGGAAACAGGTTCATGGCGCCCTGCGTTCGCCCGATATGCCTTGCTGGATGCCAAATCCGAGCAGAGTGGTCTGGCTTGTCTCGCGGGCTCCTTGCGGCAGGGGTGCCGGAAACGCGGGCGTCTCCACTCGGCCGAAAGTGTCACTGCGTCCGTTTCGCGGAGCCCCCAGCCGACGCCGGCCCGCTGAGCGGATGGTTCATGGAGGCGGCGAAGGGCAGCGGGAAACCGCGTTGTCCGGAAAGGTCGGCTGTCGATTCGGGGTGAATTCGGGGATACCACGTTGCGGCGGAGCGCTTTGGGATCCACACTCCGAGGTCCATCCGGTTTCGACAGACGGGTCGGGGAAACAGTCGATCCCACACTTCTCGCGCGGGTGGTCCGCGGCGAGGGGAGGGACGGGTATCCGCTCCGGGCCGATGGGCATCGAAGGAACACGGCATGGCCACTCGCAAGACATATCCGGCGCTCGTCGCGGCAGCCTCGCTCATCGCATCGACCGCAGGCGCCGACTTCTACCAGTTCAGCGGCACCTTCACCAACGGCTACTCCGTGCAGGGGGTCTTGGAGACGAAGCCCTCCGCGCCCGCTGCGTTCGTCGAGAGCAACCCGAGCTTTCCGAACGCTCCGTTCGTGACCCAGTACCTGCAGTACTCGACCTTGTCGGTGTTCCAATTCGGCAACGTGATCGGGTCGGGGTTCAGCGTCCTCGACGGCGTTTCATACGACCCGTTTCTCTACACGGCCTTCGACTCCACGACGCTGGCGCTTGCAGCGATCGACGTGCAGACCCGCGGGGCGGATACGGGTCCGACGCCGTACTACTTCATCTCGAACGGCGTCGCGCCTGACTACACCACGGTGGCGTACGGCTCGACGGCGTTCAACCTGTTCCTGTTCGATCCGAGCGCTTCGAGCGCCACGTTCCTCGGGTCGGCGAGCATGCTCGACGTGACCGCGATTCCGGCGCCTGCGAGCCTGTTTGCGCTCGCAATGCTGCCGGCGGCGCGCCGTCGCCGGCGCTGAACGTGCGGGGTCGATCAACTGCGGCGACGGCGCGTACAAAGTCCCGCGAGCGCGATCGCTGCGAGTGCGCCCGGTGCAGGCACCGTGATGACCGACGAGTAGCCCGGAAGCTCGCGGGTCGACTCGTTGCCGTTCGCCCAGATGCCGAGCGTCGAGTACGGCGGTTCGAACGGTCCACCGGGATAGCTGTACACGTTGTACGCGGGTCCCGAGGCGCCGGCGAGCAGCGCGCCCTGGAGCATGTTGTCGAAGTCGCCCGCGGTGAGCGTGTCGAGGTTGAAGTTGAAGAGGATGTCCGCGATGCCGCGGTTCACGCCGCCGATCGACTGCACGGCGCCGGCCGTGACGATGTTGTCGGTGTAGAACAGGTTGCCACCGCTGAGGAAGCTGATGCTCCAGTCGGTGAGGTCGCCCTGATCCACCACGCCACTGGTGATGTTGGTGGACCAACTCATCAGCACCTGCGTCACATCGGGCGATGTGGCGGTGTAGGGCGTGTTGAGCGTGTAGATGGTGAAGTAGACGCTCGCGTCCGCGGTCGCGGCGACGAGGCCCGACGCCACGACGGCGGCAACGCCGCCCTGGCGGGCAAAACGACGAATATTCATGTGAATCCCTTTTCTCGGACGAGGTCGGATCCAATCGGATTCGGCCGGTACAGCATGCACAAGCATGCGCGGAGCAGGTCTCCCAACCAATGCTCCAGCGGGGCGAAGGTAGCCCGAGATCTCGGGCCTGCAAGCAAAACCGCTTCAAATGTCCCTGATCGAGGGCGGAGTGGGCTTGACCGCGGTTATCAGATTGGGCCGGATTCGCGGGGGATTTCGCCGATGTCCACCTCCGGCCCCATGGCGTGGATTGCCGGACCGTGCGCGGAACGGCGCATCGGGTTCACCGCCGATGGGGGTTTCTGGTCGATTCGATTTGCTGCAGCACGGTGTGAGGCCGGGAGCATCGCGTTGGGGCACACTCGACCGCGGTCTCGCGGATCTGCGCTTCGCCTTCGCTTTCGGCTTGCAGGCGTAGCCCTTTGTTCGACACCTTGTACAGCGGGGTACAGCGGGTCGCTGCTCTCAGGCGCGACCGGCATGCAGTAGAACGCCTACTACTGCAGCAGCGTGCCCGGGGAGCCCGATGCCGCGCTCGGCATCGACGCTGCTGGCCATCGCGGGGTTCTGCCGCCGCCGGCGCGCCCCCTGAGGAGCGGGCGGACGCGGCCGAGGTCGCTCTTACAAGGGGCTGCGGCGTATTTATGCGATCGCAACAACGCACTTGCAGTCGTTGTGAGCGAATCCAACAGATGAGGTACGAGCGAAACCCGCGCACACGCGGGCGCTGCCCGCACTCCTGATTTGTCTGGGAGCTCGATGGCTTGTGACCGTCTCGTCGACGGCACTGGGCTGTCAGTTTCTCATGGACGCACACCAGAGGAAGTTCATGCTCGCATCGATCGCCGTCTCGCTCCTTCTCGCCTCCGCCCCGCTCGCCGTGCAGGCCGCACCTGCCAAGCAGGCCGCCAAGCCGACCACCACCACGACCGCCACGGCCAAGTCGACCATCGTCGAGACTGCCGTCGCCGCGGGTAGCTTCAAGACGCTCGTCGCCGCCGTCCAGGCCGCTGGCCTCGTCGACACCCTCAACGGCGCCGGGCCGTTCACGGTCTTCGCGCCGACCGACGAGGCGTTCGCCAAGCTCCCCGCTGGCACGCTCGAGATGCTGCTGAAGCCGGAGAACAAGGCCAAGCTCGCCTCGATCCTCACCTACCACGTTGTTCCCGGCGCCGTGAAGGCCGCCGACGTCGTCAAGCTCAAGACCGCGGGCACGGTCAACGGCCAGCGCGTCGACATCAAGGTCGACGGCGGCAAGGTCACCGTCGACGGCGCGAACGTCGTCACCACCGACATCGCCTGCTCGAATGGCGTGATCCACGTGATCGACACGGTGATCCTGCCGGTCGACGGCACGATCGTCGATGTCGCCGTGAAGAACGGTTCGTTCAACACGCTCGTCGCCGCCGTCAAGGCCGCGGGCCTCGTCGAGACGCTCTCGGGCAAGGGTCCGTTCACCGTGCTGGCTCCGACCGACGCGGCGTTCGCCAAGCTCCCCGCTGGCACCCTCGAGATGCTCCTCAAGCCGGAGAACAAGCAGCAGCTCGTCGACATCCTCACCTACCACGTCGTTCCCGGCGTTGCCGCGTACAGCGATGCGGTGGTGAAGATGACCGAGGTTCCGACCGTCCTCGGCAGCTCGATCGCCGTGAAGGTTGTGAACGGCAAGGTCATGCTCAACGGGGCGACCGTGGTCGCCGCGGATGTCGAGGCGACCAATGGCGTGATCCACGCCGTCGACACCGTGATCCTGCCGACGAAGGACAGCGGCAAGAAGCAGCAGGCTGGCGCAGGCGGCAAGGACAACTGATCCTACGCCCGCTGAACAGTTAGAACGAACAGAGTGGCCCCGTCGGGACTCCGACGGGGCCGCTCCTTTTCTGCTGGTTGGCATGGCCATGCACTCGCCGCGAGCCTCCCGCGGCCATGGATTCGGCAGCACCCGCCGCTCCACGCTTGCGGAGATCACTTCCCGCGGCATGATGGCGGAATGATCCGCCCAACCGCACCGTGTGCAGCGAGGACCTCGGACGCGCTCCAGCGCGGTCACGCCGGAGCCTGCTGGCTGGTGGCACTGGGATGCGCGTCAGGCTGCGCCTCCCCGGCACCCGCCGTTCCCCCGACCATCGTGGGGACGGGACAGGCGCCGGTCAACATCGCGATCGGCAAGCTCGCCGTGCAGGAGTTGAGCGGCATCGCGTGGACGGGAGGCGCGCGCTACCTCGCGATCGGCGACAACGGGCAGGATCTGCTGTGGGATCTCTCGGTCACCATCGATCCCGCGACCGGTCGCATCGGCACCGCGGCAGCGACGGGATCCCTGGCGATCGCTGGACTGGCCGCGGACGGCGAGGGGATCGCCCTGCTCGCCGACCGTGGATCGGTGCTGGTGTCGGACGAGGCAGTGGGCGCGATCCGGGAGTTCCGACTTTCGGACGGCGCGCTCGTCGGAACGCTGCCCGTGCCGAGCGTGTATCTCGCGCCCAATGTCCGACCGAATCTCGGGCTCGAATCGCTCGGCGCGCATGAAGGCATGGTGTGGACCATCAACGAGGAGGCCCTCGTGTCGGATGGCCCTGTGTCGACGACGGGTGCGGGAGCGTGGGTGCGCGTGCAGCGCTTCGCCGCCGACGGCGCCCCGGCGAGTCAGTGGGCGTACCGCGTCGACCCCATCTCCGCGGTGAATCCGTTCACCACGCTCGAGCGGAGCGGGGCGGTGGATGTGCTCCCGATCGGCGCGGGTGCAGCGCTGGTCCTCGAGCGCGAGCTCGGCGGGGCCGTGGTCCCCGACTTTCGGTCGCGCATCTACTTCGTTGACATCGAAGGCGCCAGCGACGTGTCGGCGATCGCGTCGCTCGCGGGCGGCGGCTTCACGCCGCTCGCGAAGACCCTGCTCTGGCAAGGCGATTTCGCCATGCAGAACTTCGAGGGGATCACCCTCGGCCCCGCGCTCGACGACGGTTGTCGGTCGCTACTCCTCGTGTCCGACGGCAGCACCGGCGGAAGCCAGGGAACCACGAGCCTGCTGGCGCTGCGGATCTGCGGACTGCCGGCCTGCAGCGCCGACATCGACGCGAGTGGCGCGGTCGACGCGGGTGATCTCGCCATCCTCCTGGGCGCGTGGGGGTCACCCAATCCGACAGCCGACCTCGACGGCGATGGCGTCGTGGCGGGCGGTGATCTCGCGATGCTGTTAGGCGCGTGGGGTCGACTCGTATAAGGGCGCGGTGAGCGCAGTCGATGAAGGCGGGAGCAGATCGGGCCTCGTGAGGAACCTCGGACGAATCCGGCTTCCATGAGGTCGGCAGGGCGTCTCTCACCTGAGTAGATCGTCGAGCTGCCGCTCCTGCTTGTTCTTGGCATCCTCTGCTGCTTTCGCGGCTCTGGCCTCGGCAGCAGCAGACTCCTCACGAAGTCTGGTTTCGGCGAGCGACATCAGTTCCAAACGCTTGGCTGCAAACTGGGGCGCCTCGATCGAGATCGGACTCCCAGGGCCCAGGCGGACGTACTTGCCTTCCTCAGCGGCGAGATCGAAGACCTTTGTCAGCGGCCCGGTCACATCGAGGGGCAGAAGCGTCGTTCGTGTCATCGTACCCATCTTGCCGATTCTCATCGGGATTGACTTCCCACCCACTCGGAGTTCCGCCCATGTCCAGCTCGGATCGATCGGTCCGTAGGCGACGAGAACGCCCAGTGCGGTCCCGTCTCGGAACCGATCGAGGAAACGTGCCTGGCGCTGGCGGTCATGGTCGAAGGGATTGAACATGCGCTGTTCACGCACCCACTTGAGGCACGGCTCGCGGAAGTGGGTGTCACCACTGGAGGAACGGAAGAAATCGGCGAGCGGTCCCTGCTCGCGGATCGAGCAGTAGGCGAGGAGCGTTTCGAGTGCTCCAGATTGCGCCTCGATCGCCTGACCGTCGGGAGTGTGGAGCACTGGTAGGGGCGGGAGCCCAGGAGTAGCGCGTAGTGGCGTCGCTCGGATGAAGGCGAGAACGAGCTCTTGGCTCACGGGTTGCTCGGGTCGGGCGATGCCGGCCGCTTCGCGGACCTCGGCATCCGCGAGACCGATCCAGTCAGGTTCCAGCCGCCAATCTTCCTGCTCGTAGCGGAAGCTCGAATCGTATGGAGCCCGCGCCATCCCCGAGACCAACGTTCTGATACGGGCGCCATCGGAACGCCACTCCACGGTTCCTGCGGCGATCACTCCCGCCGGCTCAGGCACGATCCGAACAGTGCAACTTGCCTCACCGAAGTCGCTGTTGCATCGCTCGATGATCTTCGCGCCGATGCGCGGCGCGAGCAGGGGATCCGCGACCTCCAGCACCCGATGCATCGCGTGGATGAAGACGCCGTCGATGATCACGGCACTCGTCCTCGTGCTTCCGCTCGCGGTGGCTCGGACCCCCTCGAACACCGCGACGCGCTCGGGATCGGTCCATGCGGGCCACTCCCGTGGGAGCCCCATCCGCGCTCGGGCGGAGTCCCCCAATTCGTCTGCGAGAACGGCGTTGAGGTTTGCGCCCAGGATCGGTAGCCGCTCGAGCTTCATCTCACCTGCATGGATCCTGATGACTGTAGGCGTCCAGCCCCGGACAGGGCCAAACGACAACGTTCCGACTCCGGAGCTTCGTGGAAGCGCTGGCCCCTCAACACTGAGCACGGTGGGTTGCGGTCCCTCCTCGCCGCGCGCGATTGCAGCATCGAGTGCCTTGATCCGCGTATCGATGGCTGAAGCGGCGTAGTCAACTGTCGCCCGGATCGGGTTGTCACTTCGAGTTGCTCCGAGTTCGATCCGTCCGAGCTCCTGGAGGGAACTGATCATCGCGCGCTCATCGGTGAGCGCAGCGCGCTGCCAGGTGTACGGGAAGCCCACGCATCGTTCGAGCGTGCGCATCCACTGCGATGGAGGCTGTCGCTCGCCGAGATCTCCCAGAGTCTTGAACGCATCGGAACGCCGCCAGTCGGGAACTCGTAGGCCAATCGAGATGCTGTCGCTCGGCGACCTGGAGGCGGCTCGGCTGTGTGGTATCGCGCCGCCAGCGATCCAGTCGATCTTCGACTCGATGTCGCGGGCGATCAGTCGAAGCACCGCCGCGTCGGGCCGGTCGGCCTGCTCCAGTTGGTCGCGCGATTCGCGGAGGCGCTGGCGGAGGGACATGGGGTCCATCTCTGTCTCCAGTGCGCGGAGGTGGTTCTCGAACTCCGTGCGTCGCTTGCCAGAGTAGAGCGCCATTCGGGCCATGAGTTCCGAGCTTGGCTCGTACCGAACCTCAGGTGCCTTCGACGGTTCGCTCAACTGCCCTGCCGCGGGACAGTCGAACAGCGCAGTCGCGATGATGACAAGCGCTGAAAGGAGCCTGGCCGGCGCGAAGCAGTTTTGATGGCGATTCATGGTCACTCCTTGTCACTCCATGCGACATCGCCATCGAGGACGCGCACGCGTCCTCTCGACGATCCGGGCAGGATTGCGAGTCGGGTCCAGAACGTGGTTTTCCGCCCGGGGCCACGACAGACTGCGCCATGTCTGATCCAGCCACCGTTGCCAGGGCTGCCTCGCTGGTCCTCAGCATCGGAGCAGCGTTCTATCCATCGACATTCGCGCTTGAACCGCGCGGCAACCGTCGTGGTCGGCCTGTCGGGTGCGGGCGCAGCCCCTCTCATCGCGCTTCGAGGATGGCACCCCGCGGAACATCTGTCACTCGCCGCAACCGCCCCACGCGTTGAGCAGCACCGCGAGGTCGCCGCCGTCGATCGTGCCGCTGCCGTCGATGTCGCCCGCGCAGTTGGAGCACGGTCCCCAGCCATTGAGCAGGAGCGCGAGGTCGGAGCCGTCGACCGTACCCGAGCCGTCGAGATCACCCGGGCAGGCGTTCGCGGCGCGCAGCACCGTCACCGACATGAAGTCGTGGAAGGTCTCGTCGTTCTGCCGCTCGCCGTAGACGAGGAAGCGGATCGATCCGTCCGCCGCGACGAAGTTGCCGATGTTCGACCGGATGCTGGCCTCGAGCCGCTCGTCGCGGTTGCCCGCGAAGTTGTCGAGCGAGCGGTTCTGGCCTGTCAGGCCGTTGGCGTCGCCCCAGTTGCCGAGCGCGTTGTTCCACACGTAGAGCTCGACCTGGGTGCATGCGTCGGCGTAGCCCTCCCAGAGCACCTTGATCTCGTCGATCTCAGCGACGGGCTCGGCGAGGACGAAGCGGTAGAGGTGCGTGGACTCGGAGCCAGCGGTGAGCGCGGGCGTGATGTAGCGGTTTGCGTCGGTGACGCCGCCCGTGGCGTTCGAGGTGGCCATGGCGAGGTAGTTGGCCGCGGTGTGCGCGGTGGCCACGGGGCTCGCGATCCCGTTCACGCCCGTCCAGCTCGTGGTCTGGCGACCGAAGCCGAACTTGTTGACGCCCGCGCCGGTGGAGAAGTCGTACACCGTCGCGGTGCCCGCGCGAAGGCGGAAGGGGTTGCTCACCGCCGCGGTCGCGTCGCCGTCGGTGGCGCGCGCGGTCACCCGCACGAGCGCCGCGTCGGTCGCGCCCGCGGGCACGCGCCAGTCGTACGACCCGGAGTCGGCGATGCCGCTTGCGATGGGCAGCCAGCTCGATCCGCCATCGAGCGAGTACGCGAGGTCGACGCTCGCGAGCGGCGCGTTGCTGGTGTCGGTGGCGTTCCAGCGGATGCTCTGCACCGAGCCCGAGAGCCACAGTTCACCGCCGGCAGGCGCGAGCAGATGCGCCGCGGGGATGGCGTCGGTGTATCGCGGCACCTGCTTGACGATGCAGTGGATGGCGCCCGAGGCCGTGATGATGCTCGAGCACTGGATGGGCACGATCTGCACGCCAGTCCCGGCGGCGGCCTGCCACTTGGCGAGGGCGTCGGCATCGCGGTCGTTGTAGGCGGCGTTGCCGCCTGGCGCGAGCAGCGTGCCGTAGCAGGGGACGAAGATGCGGTTGTTCACGCGGAACGCGTTGGCGTAGGTGTAGTGGGTGGCGCCCACGTTCCATGCCTGCGGGCGGAACACCTCGAAGCCGAGCGCCTGCATGTAGGGGACGGCGTTGTTGGTGACGCTGAGCGCGGTGGCGTTCGAGCCGGCGATGAACTCGCTGATGACGACGGTGTTGTCATCGACGAGGTACATCCACATGTCGACGTGGCCCGTGCCGTCGACCGAGAAGGGCAGCTGCGGCAGGATGTGCAGTGTGTCGATCCCCTGGAAGCTGCCGTGGAGCTCGCGGATGAGCGCCTCGTTGTGGCCGCCCGCGGCGGGATTGTCGAGGTTGATGAGCGCGGTGCAGAACCCGGAGCGGTTCGGTCCTGGCTGGAAGTTGCCGCCCGAGTAGTACAGCCCTTGGTCGAAGGTCGGCACGCCCAAGGTGCCGTCGCCCACGAGGGTCGGGATGAAGTTGTCCGCGGGGCGGGTGGGGTAGTAGTGGCTGTCGACCACCGCGAGGGTGCCGTTCTGCCACACGAAGTGCGGGCCGTAGTCGCGCATCCACACCGAGTTGTTGGGCTGGATGATGAAGACCACCTTGCTCATGTTCGCCCCGGCCGCGATGAAGGCGGTGGTGGCTGCATTGGCGGTGGTCTGGTTGGCCACCACGACATAGGCGATCTCGTCGTAGGCGGCGCTGCCCGTGAGGCTCGCGACCAGTGCCGTCACCACGGAGTTCCAGGTGTTGCCGTACTGGTAGAGCACGCCGCGCACCGGCGCGTACTCGGGCGGCGAGGAGACGAGTCCGGTCGACGGCGCGTCGGCGACCCCGCCCTCGCCACCTGCCGTCAGATCGACCGCGTAGGGCGTGAGCCGCTGGTTCGGGTCGTAGGGGGTCCCACCCTCGCGCACGCGGGTGAGGGGGGAGCGGTGCTCGGTCTCCGGCGGCGCCTTGGACTGGGCGTGGGCGGGCGCACCCGCGAACAGGGCGGCAGACCCCGCGAGGAGGGCGAGGGAGACGCCGCGCAGGCGGGCGTGGGTGGCGTTGGCGGTCGTCGTGTGGACGTTCTTGGCGGAGGGTTCGATGCAGCGCATGGGTGTGGAGCGTTCGTCAACCGCAGGATTGGGGCTGCACGGACGCGTCCAGTTTGCTGCGATCGCGGACAGAGGCAAGTCGAGGCGGGGGATTTGGCCGTCACTTCCGCGCCGCGTCGATGCGCTCCCGCAGGTTCCCGATGAAGCCTTCCGAGCCGAAGCCGCCCTCGGCGTGGGCGATGCGCCCGTCGGGTGCGATCACGAAGAACGCCGGCAGGCCGCCCACGCGGTAGGCGAGCTGCGTCTCGTCCGACTCGAGCAGGCAGGTGGAGGCGTAGCCCTTCTCGCGGAAGTACCGCCGCGCCTTCTCGGGATCGGACTCGCTCGTGTTGAGCGCCAGGAACACGACGGCGTCCTTGGTGGCGGGGTTCGCCTGGTATTCGCGGTGCAGTTCGTCGAGGAACGGCATCGCGGCGCGGCAAGGTCCGCACCAGGTGGCCCAGAAATCGAGCACGACCACCTTGCCGCGCAGTTGCGAGAGGCGCACCTCGCGACCATCGAGGTCCTTGAGCGCGAAGTCGGGCGCCATGTCACCCGCCGCGAGCGGCGGCAGCGGTGAGCGCGGCTTGGGCACGGGCGGCGTCCACGGCACGAAGCCTCCCGCCTCGAGGTCGGCGCGCGTAGGCACGGCAAACCGCGCTGCATCGAACTCGGGCGCGAGGTGGGGGTTGACCGCCACGATCTCCGCGAACCAGGTGGGCGGCGCCACGAGGTCTGGCCGCTCGCGCGACGCCCCTGTGCTCTGCTCGAACCGACGCGGAAGGCGATCGGTGCGCGCGATCGCGAGCTTCTCCTCGAACACCATGGGCACCTCGTACACCTTGCCGCCCACCTCGGCACTGGCCGTGCCGCGCACGGTGCGGTGCACCACATCGCAGGGCGTGCCTCCGATCACGATGGGCGCCGCCTCTGCGTCCGCGGCGAGCGGTGCGAACGACTCGTCGCCGGAGCGGCGCGCCTCGCCGTCGGCGCCGCGCCACCGCAGGTCGATCATCCACCAGTCCGGGAGCATGCCGACCGCTTTCGCCAGCGCATCGGGCGACGCATCGAGCTCGCGGTAGGTCTTCTTGTCTGCGCGTGTGAGCACAGCGCGCGTGCCCTCCGACACGAGCACGCTGCCATCCGCGTACTCGATGCGCGTCTTGATGCGCGCCCGGTCGCCGCTGGTCGGAAACTGCCGCCAGACGCGCGCGTCCTTCGCCTGCTCGCTCGAGCCGATGCGGAGCTCGACCGAGCCGAGCGCTGCCACGGCGGCGGCACAGGCCTCGTACGCGTCCCGCGCGGCGGAGTCGGTGGGCGCGGACGGCTCCGCCTGCGGCGTGGAGCTCGCGGAGGTTGGCGGGTCGGCAGCGGGAGTGGGGGCCTTCGGCGCAGGCGGTGTGGGGGTGAAGGCCAGCAAGGCGGCGAGGGGCATGGTGAGCGTGGGCATCGGGGTCCTCCGTGAGGAAGTGATGCCTGCGCCGTTTCAGTGACAGGGTTGTGTTCGGATTCGCTGGGTTTCTTCCGCCGACGGAGATCCCTTTGCTTTCCGCGCAGGCTGCTGCTCCTGTTCGGCGGTCTGGCCGAGGATCCGATCGGCGCGGCTCCGCTTCGCAGTCCGTGCGAGTCGCGCCGACGCGCACGCCGGGCGACTCCGCCGCCACCGATACACTCGTCCCATGCACGCCCCGCTCATCGCTCTCTCGCTCGTCGCCTTCCCGACCGCGCAGGCGACCAAGCCGGCGCCGCCCGCGCCCGCGCCCGCCGAGATGTCGGGCTACATGCTCGTTCCCGTCGAGCGCGCGCCCGAGGAGTTCCATGCGGGATTCTCGCTGTACGCCGCGGCGTTTCCCGTCGTCGAGCGCTATCCGGGATCGCGGTTCCAGACCGGGCTCTTCGGGACATGGATGTTCCCGCAGTTTGCGGAAGGCGAGAAGCCGAAGGATCTCTACACCGACATCGAGGGCGGGCTCGGCTGGTGGCGCGACACGCGCTTCGCGACCGCGACGCCGAAGTTCATCATGGGTGGCGTCGCGGTCAACTTCGCCGCATGGGCGAACGGGCCCGGTGCCGGGAAGGGCCGCGACTGGGACCGTCCGCTCGGGAAGTACGCGATCGCGCAGCTGAGCCCATGGGTCGTGTGGCCGCCAGACGGCCTCAACCTCGCGCAGGGCACCTGCGGCGAACTCTTCGGCTACGGCTACCTGCCGCTGCCGCTCGTCGAGGCGCGCGCGGCGGGCGAGGGGCGTCCGGTGCCCACCCATCCCGTGCCCACCCATCCCATCCCCACGGGCGACCAGTGCTGGACGCTCTTCCTCAACAGCGTGAACTTCAAGGGTCCGCTGTGCTTCTTCCTGCCGAACTTCTGGACCGAGCATGTCGGCGAGCGGAGGGAACTCGTCGGGAAGCTCCTCGACACGCGGCCGAGCGATCCAAACAAGGCGTTCCAGATGGAGACCCAGTGGGTCCCCGCCGCGGTCGCCGAGCACGACGGCGCGCTCTACGGCCGCGTCGCGCCGATGTCGTTCCCGCTCGACAAGGACGGGCGCACGGTCGTCCTGCACCGGCTCAGCGTCTACTCGGGCGCGGCGCTCACCGACGCCGTTCGCGCGTGGTTCGCGGGTGGCGCGCCCGCGAGCGGCGCGTTCGACGCGAAGGGCACCTTCGTTCAGACCTTTGGCAGCGGCGGTGGGTCCACCTGGCGGCTCTTCGCCGACGGAACCGCGGATGGCGAGCGGCGCGACATCGACTGGCGTGCGTTCGGCACGCCTGTCGCGCACGACGCGCACACCTTCGGATACGCGTGGAACGACGATCTCGTGCGCGAGGTGCGCGGAAAGGGCGGGCGCCGAGTGCGTCTTCCCGAGTACTTCCGCCTCGAGACGGGCGAGGGGCGCGAGACGCGGTGGAAGACCGTCGAGCGCACGCGCGTTCCGCGCGCGACGAAGCTCGACGCGCTCGAGTTCGACACGCCCGTCGAGGAGGGCGAAGGGCCGTACACGACGCCCGACGCCGCCGACTCGCCGTTCCGCGCGCCCGGCCCCGTCGCGGGTCCGTTCAAGACGATGCTCGGCGACGGCAGCACCGTGACCTACTGCTGGTACCGCTTCGCCGACCAGCCCGCGATGATCGCGTCGGGCCTCACCGCGGCCGAACGCGAGGAGGCGCAGCGGCGCGTCGAGCTCCTGCACCGCGCGTGGACGAAGGACCGCGAGTACATCCCCGCACCAACGACCGGTCGCCTCGCGTCGATCGACGCGGCGCTCCTCGTCACGCCCCCGAAGGGCCTCGAGATCGGCCATGTGCCGATCGCGATCCGACAGGAGCGGAGGTCGGCGCCCACGCGGTCCCCGGGGAAGGCCCCCGCGGGTCGCTAATGAGCGCGCGGAGGCGCGTCAGCCCTTCAGCGACGCCATGTCGATCACGAAGCGATACTTCACGTCGCTCCGCAGCATGCGCTCGTAGGCGGTGTTGATCTCGTCCATGCGGATCTTCTCGATGTCGCAGGCGATGTCGTGCTTGCCGCAGAAGTCGAGCATCTCCTGCGTCTCGGCGATGCCGCCGATGCAGGAGCCCGCGAGGTTGCGGCGCGGCAGGATCACGCTGAACGCAGCGATCTGCTGCGGGTTCGGCGGCACGCCCACCATGCACATCGTGCCGTCGAGCTTGATGAGCGCCATCAGCGCGTCGATCGAGTGGTCGGCCGAGACGGTGTCGATGATGAGGTCGAACGATGACGCGTGCTTGGCCATCGCCGCCTCGTCCTTGGAGATGACGACCTCGTGCGCGCCGAGGCGCAGGCCGTCCGCCACCTTCGACGGCGACGTCGTGAAGAGCACCGTGTACGCGCCGAGCGCGCGGGCGAACTTGACGCCCATGTGGCCGAGTCCGCCGAGGCCGACGATGCCGACCTTCTTGCCGGGACCGGCCTTCCAGTGCTTGAGCGGCGACCAGGTGGTGATGCCCGCGCACAGCAGCGGCGCCGCCGCGGCCGGGTCGAGGTTCGCGGGCACCTTGAGGGTGAACGCCTCGTCGACCACGACCTTCTCGGAGTAGCCGCCGAAGGTCATGCCGCCGAGGTGCTTGTCTTCGCCGTTGTAGGTGAAGGTCGCGCCGCCCGTGCAGTACTGCTCGAGGCCCTGGCGGCAGCAATCGCACGCGCGGCACGAGTCGACGAGGCAGCCGACCGACGCGAGGTCGCCCACCTTGAACTTGCTGACCTTGGCGCCGACGCGCGTGACGCGCCCGAGGATCTCGTGGCCCGGCACGACCGGGTACTGCGTGAAGCCCCACTCATTGCGCGCGAAATGGAGGTCGCTGTGGCACACGCCGCAGAAGAGGATGTCGATCTCGACATCGCTCGCCGAGGGCTGGCGGCGCTCGATGGCGTGCGGTGCGAGCGGCGAGGTGGGCGACTGGGCGGCGTAGGCGCGGGTGGGCATGGGAGGAGGAGTGTAGTGGCGCGGCGGGGGCGCACGGCGGTAGCATCGCCGCGCTTCTCGCGTGGGCGCACGGGTTCCCCGTTGGAGCGGGTCCGTGAGCTCCCGCCTGGGCAACGAGTTTGCAACGCATGTCCGAAGATCTCGTCCCTGACATCGCAGCGGTCTACCTCGCGACCATCGTGACGGCCGAGTGGCGCGGCGCCTGGCGCGCAGCGCATGCGATGGCCGCGGTGGTCGGCCCGATGCATGTGATCACCGCCTGGAACCCCGGCGACGAGCGCCCGTCGGCGGATGAGAACGACCGGCGCAACGCGCTCCTGCGCGCGGACCTCGTGGCGCTCGGGCTCGATCCGCACCCCGCGCTTGGCAGCGATCCGGCGTCCACGCACGCGGAGGCGAGCTGGGCGGTGGTGGGGTTGACGGACGCCGACGCCTGCGCGCTCGGGGCGAAGTACGGGCAGATCGCGGTGTTTCGCATCACCGCGGACACGCAGACCGTGCTCGGTTGCTTTGCGCCGTGGAGCGTGTCGCGGCCGGTCGGTGGCGACGGAGGCTGATCAGACTTCCCGCGCTGGGCGAGCCGCATGCGGCAGGGGATACGATGCGCGGATGGACACCCAGCATTCGCATCCGTCCGACATCGTCGAGCTGCAGCGCAAGATCCTCGCGTTCGCTGATGCGCGTGACTGGCAGCAGTTCCACGACCCGAAGAACCTCGCCATGGCCGTGGCCGTCGAGGCGGGTGAACTGATGGACCACTTCCGCTGGGTCCGCAGCGACGACGCCCGCAAGGTGCTCGACGATCCGCGCACCCGCAGCGAGGTGGAGGAGGAGGTCGCCGACGTGGCGATCCTGCTCCTCGAGTTCGCCGCAGTGTGCGGCATCGATCTCGCGCAGGCGGTGGAGCGCAAGCTTGAGATCAATGGACGCAAGTACCCGGTGGAGTTGTCGCGGGGGCGGTCGGAGAAGTCGGGGAGGTGGGCGTAGTCGGTGCCGGGCACGGTGATATACTAATGGGGAGGACGTCTGTTTGACATCATTCCGACTTGGACTGAGCGACGATCCAGACATCGAACTCACGATCCGACATGTGTTCGTGAAGAAGGGGTCGGTGATCACGCCGACCGCCGATGTGCTGTTCGTCGATGTCGGTGGTCGTCTCTGCCCCGGCATCATCGACCACCATCAGGGCAGCCCGGACGCATGCAGCGCGACGCGACTCGTCGTGCGGCATCCCGAGTTCGTGTTCGATCACATGGTGCCTGGGTGGAGGAACGCGGCCAGGAGCCGTGCAGCCTCGAAGGTCAAACTTGAGATCCTGGCCACGATCGCCACGCACGAGAAGCCGGATCTCGATGCTCTTCTGGCTGGGTATCTGGCATCGGAGCTCCTTTATCTCGGCGACTTTCCGGAGCAGGCCGAAGAGCTCGCCGACATGGCGGACCGCGTCGACCAGGGCAGGGAGCTCGTGGTTCCAGCTGTCGGCGAGGCCCCCACGCTGTACGGCGTGATCCTGGCGCTCAGCCATGAACTCGACGCCCGCGTGAGGGATCAGCGCCTCCAGCCCGAGCGTCGCGATGAGGAGATGCTTGAGATCGGCGTCGATCTGATCCGAGACTGGATCACGCACAAACAGGGATGGAACGGCGGCAGGCTCGCGGTCGCCCCTTCGAGCAGCGACCGTCCCGCG
>CAIOCH010000676.1 GCA_903856525.1 uncultured bacterium
GTTCGAGGGCACGACCAGGCCGCATGATGGATGCGGCAGGCACTCGGTCGAATGGGGGGATCCGCCCGCATTGCCGGCATCCCATGCCGATTCGCCACCGGACCCGGCTGCAGCATCCTCACTCGTCATCGTCGTCCTCGCCCGCCTCGATCGGAGGATCGATGTCCGGCCGTTCCTCGGCCGCCTCGGCAAGCACGGCCTCGGCCACCTCGATGTCCACGCCATGCGCCACGCCGAGGGCGATGGCATCGCTCGGCCGCGCGTCGACCTCCACGAGGTCCTCGCCGCGCCGGAGCATGAGGCTCGCGAAGTAGGTGCCCTTCTCGAGGCTGTGGATGACGACCTTCTCCAGCCGTCCGCCGAGGGCGCGGATGACGCTGTCGAGCAGCTCGTGCGTCTGGGGCCGCGGAACCGCCGCACCCAGCAGCCGCCGCTCGATGGCCATCGCCTCGGGGGTGCCGATCTTGATGGCGAAGCTGCGCGCTCCGCCCTTTTCGGTGAGCGTGATGAACTGCTCGGTGCTCGAGTCGAGAATCAGCACGCGGGAGAGTTCCATGGGAACAAGCATGGTCGTGGGCGCGACGGCGCGGATGGGCGAGGATAGCGCCCGCACGGCGGAGGGTGAGGGGTAAGCCTGCCCGAAATGCCCCCGGGCCACGCCCGCGTCAGAAGGCGGACAGCAGCCGGGCCACGTCGGTGGCGCCCACGGTGCAGTCGCCATCGATGTCGGCGACGCAGGCGTCGCAATCAGCGCAGGCGCCCCACGCGCCCAGCATGATGGCGATGTCCTGCGCGTTCACCGCGCCATCCTGGTTGAGGTCCTCGGGCACGAACGGCGGCGGCGTGAGTGCGATCGAGGCGGCGATCTGCAGCCTGCCCGCTCCGTAGAGGCCGTCTGCGCCGGGATCCCCGAGGTCGGTGGCGCCGTCGAGCAGCAGCGCCCGCACCTGGTCGCGGGTGAGCGCGGGGTTGTAGCTCCAAAGCAGCGCGGCAGCCGCGGTCACGTGCGGCGCGGCCATGCTGGTGCCGCTCTTGTAGGCGTAGCCCGATCCCGTCGCCAGCGACCAGACATTCACGCCGGGGGCGGAGATATCCACCTCGGGGCCGAAGTTGGAGAAGCTGGCGCGCACATCGCGGTTGTCGGTGGCGGCCACGGCGATCGTCTCGTTCCAGCGCGCGGGCGCGGCGACGTTGGTGTTGCCGTTGTTGCCGGTGGCGGCCACCATGAGCGCACCCTGCGCGTGGGCGTACTGCACCGCCTGCTGGAAGATGGGGTTGAAGGCGTAGAACTGCAGGCTCATGTTCACGAGCCGCGCGCCGTTGTCGACGGCCCACACGAGGCCGCTGGCGACATTGGCCTCGAAGCCCGTGCAGCCGTTGACCACCACGACGGGCATGAGGCGGGCGTTCCATGCGAGCCCCGCCATGCCCACGCCGTTGTTGCCACTGGCGGCGAGGATGCCCGCCACATGGGTGCCGTGGTTGCACTCGTCGAGGGTGATGGTGGTGCCGTCGGGCACATTGATGCCGGGAAGGATGCGGCCCGCGAGCTCAGGGTGCGGATCGATGCCCGAATCGAGCACGGCGATCACGAGGTCGGAGCCGTGCGTGCTGTTCCAGGCCGTGGTGGCGCCGACGTCGGCGCCCGGGATGCCCACCGATCCACCCACGTTCTGCCCCGTGTTGCGCAGCGCGTACTGCAGGCCGAAGTTGGGGTCGTTGGGAATCTCGGCGAGACCGCCCTCATGGTCGAGACCAATGTGGGCGAGGCTGCCCACGAGCTTGCCGAGGCGCGTGCGCGCCACCAGCGGATCGGCGCCGGGCGCGAGCTCGGCGCGGTACCAGCGGTCGAGGCCGAGGGCGCGCGCGGTGGCGGCATCGCGCGGCGGGTCGACCCAGATGCTGGCCAGGCGGACAACATTGGCTTCGCGGAGGACGCGCGCGGATTCGCTGGCGGTGCGGCCCCGACCCTGCTGGCGGAGCACGGGTTCGCCAAAGAAACCCTTGCCAATGGTCACGCCGGGGGCCACCTGCACCAGGAGGTGCGTGGATGCATGGCCTGCCGCGGGCGCGGCGGCGACCGCGGGCGTGCGGGCGATTCCGGAGGAGGCGAGCTTGCCCGTGCGGACCTGCCCATGCGCCGATGCGGCCAATCCGTACACGGCGGCTGCGGCGAGGACACCACGCAGAAGGCGCCCGAGTGGTCCGCGATCGGCCGATGCTGCGGGGAATGTGTGTACCGGGTGGTGCATGGGATGCTCGAGCGGGGCTCGCGGAGTCGGCGGTCGTGACGAAGGGATCTCGGCGAAGGAACTCGGGGGACGGCGCTTGGGGAACGGCTATCGGGGAACGGCTCTCGGGGGACGACTTTCGGGGGCGGCGGTCCATGGTGGCTTCGGCCGCCCGTGCGGCGGGGTTTCCCGAAATCCGCAGGGAGGTCGGGTTTTTCCGTCTGAGCAGGACGGTTCGGGATGCCTGCGCGGGGTGGCGGTATAGTCCGCCCCTTCGCGCGGCCCCGTGTTCCGCCAGCGTCACCAGCACCTTTTGCCACCTCGAAACCACACCATGAGCATCTCGCGCCACCTGTTCACCTCCGAAAGCGTCTCCATGGGTCACCCGGACAAGGTCTCGGATGCGATCTCCGACGCCGTGCTCGACCTCATCCTCGACCACGATTCCGAGGGACGCTGCGCCTGCGAGACGCTCGTGACCACCGCGCAGGCGATCGTGGCGGGCGAGATCAAGTTCAACCACAACCCGAAGAAGAAGTTCGACATCCAGCAGACGGTGCGCGACACCATCCTGAAGATCGGCTACGACGACGCGGCGATGGGCTTCGACGGCAACGGCTGCGGCGTGATCAACCTGCTGCACGAGCAGTCGGCCGACATCGCGCGCGGCGTGGTGCGCAAGGCCAAGAAGGCGCAGGGCGCCGGCGACCAGGGCATGATGTTCGGCTTCGCGTGCGGCGAGACCGACCGTCTCATGCCGCTGCCGATCAACCTCTCGCACCGTCTCGTCGAGCGCCAGGCCGAGGTGCGCCGCAAGGGCATCATCTCGGGCATCCGCCCCGACGCCAAGAGCCAGGTGACGATCGCCTACGAGGGCCTCGAGCCCAAGATGGTCGATGCCGTGGTGCTGTCGACCCAGCACGCGCCCGAGTGGAACGGCGAGAAGAAGCAGGCCGAGCTCAAGAAGGCCGTGACCGACGCCATCATCAAGCCCGTCCTCGGCAAGTGGTGGCACGACGGCGTGAAGGTGTACGTGAACCCGACCGGTCAGTTCGAGATCGGCGGTCCGCACGGCGACTGCGGCCTCACCGGCCGCAAGATCATCGTCGACACCTACGGTGGCCGCGGCCGTCACGGCGGCGGCGCGTTCAGCGGCAAGGACCCGTCCAAGGTCGACCGCAGCGCGGCGTACATGGCCCGCTACATCGCCAAGAACATCGTCGCGGCCAAGCTCGCGCGCTGCTGCGAGGTGCAGGTCGCCTACGCGATCGGCGTGGCCGAGCCCGTCTCGGTGCTGGTCGACTCGCAGGGCACCGGCAACGTGGGCGACGAGATCCTCTCGAAGCTCGTGCGCGAGCACTTCGACCTCACGCCGTACGGCCTGATCGAGATGCTCAAGCTGCGCGCGCCGATCTACTCGCCGACCTCGAGCCACGGCCACTTCGGCCGCGAGCCGGGCGAGGGCGGCA
>CAIOCH010000677.1 GCA_903856525.1 uncultured bacterium
CCAACGGCGCTGCGTGATGTCTTGAGCGCCACCCGACGCCCGGTGGCGGCGATGCTCGCGGGGTCGAGTCCGACCTCGGCGAGCTGCTCCTTGCGCTCGCCCTGGTAGATCCATCCGTCCGGCATGGCCATGCGGGTGATACCGCGGGTCTCGAGACGCCGGTCGTTGCAGGCCTCGAGGACGCACGAGCCGAATCCACCGCGGATCGAGTGATCCTCGATGGTCACGATCGGGATACCACGGGCGACGAGGCCTGCGATCAGGTCGATATCGACGGGCTTGGCGAAACGGGCGTCGTAGACATCGGCCTTGATGCCATCGAGCGCGAGTTCACGAGCGGCCTCGGACGCATCGATCGCGCTCGTTCCGTAGCCGATGAGCGCAACCTGCGCGTCGCTATGGGTCACGAGGGCGCGGGCCTTGCCGAAGACGAACGGAGGACAGGCGGTGCCGGCGTACATCGCGCTGACGCTGTCGCGCGGATAGCGCACGGCGGACAGGCCGTCATCGAAGCCCGCCATGAACTCGACGGCGGCCTTGAGGCTGGCTTCGTCCATCGCGGCCATGAGGCACGCCTTGGGCAGCGTGGCCAGCAGCGCGACATCGCAGAATCCATGGTGCACGGCGCCGTCTCCTCCGACAAAGCCCGCACGGTCGAGGCAAAGCCGCAGGGGGAGCCCCTGGAGCGACGCCTCCTGGAAGCACTGATCGAATGCGCGCTGGAGGAAGGTGGAGTACAAGGCGAGGAAGGGCTTCCAGCCGGTCTTCGCGAGTCCGCACATCATGTCGGCCGCATGGCTCTCGCAGATGCCCGTGTCGAACACGCGGTCGGGAAAGCGGTTGATGACCTTCGACACGCCGGTTCCGTCGGGCATGGCTGCGGTGCAGGCGACGACCTTGGGGTCGCGCGCCATCAGGTCCGACAGGATGTCGCCGAAGGCGCTGGTGAAGCTGCGGGCGCTCTTCTTGAGCTCCACGCGGCATCCCTCGCTCACCAGCTCCTCGCCGTCGTCGTTCTGCATCGTGAACGGACTCGGTGAATGGAAGGTCGTCGAATCGCCCTCCGCAAAGCGGAAACCCTTGCCCTTCACGGTCTTCACATGCAGCACCATCGGGCGGTCGAAGTGCTTGGCCTCGTTGAGCACATCGATCAGCGTGGGGAGGTCGTGGCCATCGACCGGACCAACGGTCACCAGACCGAAGTGCTCGAACCACGCATCCTCGCTCACGAAGGTCTTCGAGAGCTCGCCCATCTTGTGGTAGGCCTCGGCCATGGCCTTGCCGCCGGGCACGACCTTGGCGAACTCCTTGGCCGCCTTCTTGAACTCACCGTAGCTGTGCGAGAGTCGGAGCTTGTCGAAGTAGGCCGCCACCGCACCCTGGGGCTTGGCGATCGACATGCCGTTGTCGTTGAGGATCACCAGGAACTGCCGCTTGAGGGTGCCGGCGTTGTTCAGTCCCTCCATCGCCACGCCATTCACGATCGAAGCGTCGCCGATGATCGACACCACGCGGCGCCCGTTGGGAGACGACTCCGAGTAGCCCTCGCCCTGCAGGGTGTCGCCGCGGGCCATGCCAACGGCCGTGGAGATGGCGGTTCCTGCGTGGCCCACGGAGAACAGGTCGTAGGGGCTCTCGCGTGGCTCTGGAAATCCCGCCATACCGTCGCGCTGGCGCAGCTTGGCGAGGAGCGGGTAGCGCCCCGTCAGCAGCTTGTGCGGATAGCACTGGTGACCCACATCGAACAGCAGGCGGTCGTGCGAGAAGTCGAACACCCGGTGCATGGCGATCGTGAGCTCGATCACGCCGAGATTCGGCGCAAGATGGCCGCCTGATCGCGAGACTTGGTCGCAGATCGCCACCCGCATCTCCGCCGCCAGCTGACGGAGCCCGTCCATCGACAGATGGCGGAGAAGCTCCGGCGAGGTCATGGTTGGAAGCAGGGTGTGCGAGGTGTGGGGGGTATTGGTCACGGCAGAGATCCAGCGGAGTGATCCGGCGGGGCAGATCCGCGTTCGGCGCGGGCAACTCGGTACTCCGAGGCGCAGGAACGGTTCGCCAATGATATCGGAGCGCGATGCGCACCCCGCCGCAATCGGGCGTAAATCGAGGTTTTCGGTCCCGCCAGGCTAGCGCGTCCGGCTGGCAAGGAACTGCACCAACGCGGCGAGCCGCTCAGCCCGCGCACCAAGCGGCGCCAACGTATCCATGGCCGAACGGCGGAGTCGCTCGATCTCGTCGCGGCTTCCCTGGATGCCGTGCACGCCCGGATAGGTGAGTTTGCCAGCCGCGGCGTCCTTCCCAGTGGCTTTGCCGGCGTGTTCAGCCGACTGCGTCGCGTCGATCAGGTCGTCCACCACCTGGAACATGAGCCCGATCGCCCGACCATAGTCCGTCAGCCGCTGTAGCGTCGCGTCGTCGGCACCAACCGCGAGCGCACCGATGCGGCACGAGCACTCCAGCAGGGCACCGGTCTTGTTGTGGTGCACCAATTCAAGCCGCTCGCGTTCAGGAAGGCCTTCGGGGAAGACCCGAAGCGTGTCGTAGACCTGTCCATTGATCATGCGCACCGTTGCCCGCATCAGCTCCTGCGCGATTTCCGCGCCGTGGTGTGCGCTCGCCGCCGCAGCGATCGGCGCCAGTCCGAGCAGGCAGTCGCCCGCGAGGATGGCGAGTGCCTCGCCGAACGCCACATGGCAGGTGGGCTGGCCCCTCCGGAGCAGGTCGTTGTCCAGCGCGGGCAGGTCGTCGTGCACGAGGCTGAATGCGTGCACGAACTCCATGGCCACAGCGGCTGGCAGCGCCGCCTCCACCGGGTCGCGCGGACTCCCCTCGGACCCCGCGTCCCACGCAGCGCGCGCACACTCGATGACCAGTATCGGCCGCAGGCGCTTCCCGCCTGACAGCACTGCGTGCCGACAGGCCGCGCGCAGATTCGCCGGCAGCGGCTCATTCTCGAGGAACGCGAGGAGCGCGCGCTCGATCCTCTCGAGGAGAGCGGGATCGAGCGGCGGACCTACCGCGGCTGCGGGTATCGGAGCGTGCGCACTCATGGAGTCCGAATGTACCGCACGCGGTGCACCGCCGCCGCCGCTAGGATGCGCGGGATGCAGGGTCTCTGGGACTTCTTCACCCTCATGGAGCGCGGCGGCTTCGTCATGTGGCCGCTGCTGGCGATCAGCGTGGTCGGTCTCGCCGTATCGCTCGAACGGTCGTGGTTCTGGTTCAATCTCCACTCGAGCCGCGAGTCGCTGCGCTACCGACAGTTGCTCGCTGCGTTCCGGAACGGCGACCGCTCCAAGGCCGAGTCGCTGCTGCGGAACCCCGGAAGCGTCTATGACCAGCTGGGCAGGCGCATGCTCGAGGACGGGCCCGACGACGCGACGGCGCTCGAGCAGATCGAGGACCTCCGCAACCAGACCGAGCGGTTCTCGAGCGTCCTCTCCACCATTGTCACGGCGAGCCCGATGCTGGGCATCCTCGGCACGGTGACCGGCATCATCCATTCCTTCGAGTTGCTCGGTGGCAACCAGTCGATCATCGACCCAAACGATGTGTCGGGAGGTATCGCGGAAGCGCTCATCACCACCGCCGCGGGGCTCATCATCGCGCTCGGGGCGCTCTTTCCGCTCATGATCTTCCGCAGCCAGGCGGATCGGTCGCTGGGCCGCTTCGAGGCGATCGTGACTGCGGCCAAGCAGGGCCTCGGCCCCACCCGCAACTGGTCGGTCCGCAAGTAGGACCCAGCGCGAGCCTGCTCCATGTCGCGATCCATCGCCGCCATCCTCTTCGCCGCGAGCTGCGGATCCACGGCGCTGTCTCCCGCCTTTGCGGCGGACTCTGATGGATTCGTGCGGTCCATCGCTCGCGATGGACTCTCGGGGTTCGAGACCGCCACCCGGGTGTATCGGGCGGCGGATGGCATCGGGCCCGAGGTCGCCCTTGTCGGGGTCGTCCACATCGGGGACCGCGGCTACTACGACGGACTCGTGGCGATCCTCCAACGATACGAGCTCGTGCTCTTCGAAAGCGTCCTGCCACGCGGGGCGTTTGGCACGGGTGGTTCGACCGATCTCGAGCGCCAGCACCGCACGCAGGATGCGATGCTCTTCGCGCGGGGACTGATCGGGCAGTTCGCGCAGGCAAACGGTCGAGTGCCCGCCGACATCGCCGAACTGCGTGCATTCGTGGTGGGGCGCGACACGCGCCTGGCGCGGCCTCTCGACCTCGCGCTCATCGATGGATGGCGTGGCAGCGTGTCGTATGAACGGCTCGGCGACCTCGATTTCCGCCTTCGCAGCCTGGGAGCCGACGGCGCGACAGGGGGGCGAGGCCCCGCACTCGACCTTGAGTTGCGGGAACTACCACAGAAGGTTGTCGAGGAGGCGATCAATCCCAAGCCCTCCGAGGAGGGCAGGCGTGACCTCTACGGCGACCTGGCCGCAGCGCTCGACACGCAGCTCCAAGTGCGCTCGATCAACTATGACCGCGGGGAGTGGATCCCCGCGGATCTTCCGCTGGAGGAGCTTCTCGATCGACTGTGGCGGCGGGGCGAGCGCAGCGCCACCATCGAGATGCTCTCCGAACCGGGCGGCTTCCAGCAGGGAGTCCTGCGTTTCCTGCTCTCCATGGTGTCCAAGTCGCCGAGCTTCAAGCGGATGGTGATCCAGGCCCTCGGGAGCGCCGGCGAGCGCGCGGGATCGACGAGAGGCGGTTCCGCCGGGCTCGGATCGGTCGACCAGCGTCTCATCCTCGACGAGCGCAATGATGCCGTCGTCGAGCAATTGCGTGCAGTGCTCGCATCGGCCTCACCCCCGCGTTCAGTTGCGATCTTCTACGGTGCGGCCCACATGCCTGATTTCGGCAACACCCTCGAGCGTGAGTTCGGGCTGCAGCCGGGCGAGCCGACGTGGTCACGCGCGATGTCCGTCGATGAGTGGAGCGTGCAGCGGATCTCCGCGCGGATCCAGAAGCTACGCGACGACCGCGACGCGGTGATTGCCGCCGACCCTGCCGGCGCCTATCCCGCCTGCGAGCGATTCGACGAACGGATCGGGGAACTCGAGGAGCGGCTTGCCGCCCGCGACGCAGTCACCCCAGCCGAGTAGCCGTGGAACTCGGCGCGGAACCTGGAACTTACTCGGGATGGGAGAACTGCACGGCGTCCTCGGCGAAGCTGGCGTGGTTCATCCAGCGCACCTGGCTCATGAGGTCGCGGAGACCCTGCGCCTGCGTCGAGTTGTCGGCGCGCACGGTGGGCACGGTGTTCTTGTAGCGGCGCAGCGGCACCGCCTCCGTCTGGAAGACCTGGATGCCGGCATTGCCCTGGACGAGCGTCGCGGTCTGCTGGGCCGACGGGGTGCTCGTCCGCAGGAAATCCGCGGCAAACTCGCCCAGTCCGCCGAACCCGAGGCCGTGCCCGACGATGCCGGCACGCTGGACATTGTCGAACTGCAGTCCATCGCTCGATGCCCAGATGGGCGTGATGCCGCGCGTGTGCGGGTTGATCCACGCCGCGCCGCGCGCCAGTCCGTCGGCATTCTTGTAGAAGCCGGGGTCGGCGGTGTAGCTTGACCCGAACACGATCATGTCACTGGTGCGCTGGATCTGCGTGGTCGCCCGCGCCACCATCTCCTGGTTTGGGACGAGGTTGCCCGGCGACTTGAAGTAACCCGTCGACGAGAAGCGCATGCGCGGTGCGCCGTCGATCGTCGTGTACCAGCCACCGATGTAGTACGCGTTGTAACCGTACGCCGGGTTGGCGGCGATCTCCGCATCGGGGATGTTCGCCTCCTCCTCGTAGTCGGTCAGGTAGTCGTAGAGGATCGTGCGCTCGTTGTCGAGGAAGGGGAGCAGGCGGAAGGGATAGGTGCGGCAGAACTGCGGGTCGACGCGATCCCCCGCGGCGTTGCGGACCTTGATCTTGAAGGCAGCCTGCACGCCGTCATCCATGTAGCCGGGCATGGCGCGGTCCTCGTTCTGCGCCGCGTACTGCGACCAGGCCGTGCCGATCTGCTTGAGGCCCGAGAGGGCCTTCGTCTGCCGCGCCGTTCCGCCTGCCTGCACGATGCCCACCGAGAGCAGTGAGATCAGGATCGCGATGACCGAGATCACGACCAGCAGTTCGACGATGGTGAAGCCGGCACGACGGCGCGGTGATCGGACTGCGGGGTTGGCAAACGGGCGAAGCACGGTCATGGGATCTCCTAGCCGCCCCTGATTCGGGCAGGCGCAGCCCGTTCAATATACGGAACCGCCCTTCGTACGGAGGCGCCGACCCGGCAAGGTCTCGTCGATTCGGTCGGAGGTCCGTTTGGACACCGTTGCTCGTGCTGCGGCGTGGATGTTGGCCTGCGGCGCGGATGTCGGCCTGCGGCGCGGATGTCGGCCCGCGGCGCGGATGTCGGCCCGCGGCGCGGAACAGGCCCGGATTCGGTCCAGTTCGGCTAGAGCGGCAGGGGAGCGGCAGGCTCGCGCGTCCACGGGGTCTCGCCGCGCAGCCGCCGCAGGATGTCGCTGAGGATCCGCTCGTCGGAGAACGCCTGCAGATGCGCCCATTCGCCGTTGGGCGTGGGCACCCACCACAGCGCCACCCCTTCGGGCGCCGAGAACTCCTCCCCCACGGTGATGTCGTCGAGCCTGGCGTAGCAAATCAGCGCATAGTCCCGCCGCTCGTCGGCGAGTCGGGCGATGAAGTCCGAGGTCGGCCGCATGTCGTCGCTCTGGGGCGTACCGATGGGAATGCCCGCCAACCGCGCACCCTCGTGCGGGGTGGAGATGGTGAAGAGCCTCCGAATCGGCAGGCGGTGTCCCGCTTCATCCGCGATCGCGGCGCTTCGCACGACAAGCCCGCCCATCGAGAACGCGACAACGTCGACCTCGGGTAGATCGTCGATGGAGGTACCAAGCGCAGCACCCACCTCCCGCAGGAGCTTCTGCCTCGCGCCTTGAAAGGTGTGCTCGTCGAAGAAGCTGACCTCGACGACCAAGCGCTGCGAGGCCGCCGCGACTGCGGGCCGCACCGCCTTGAGAATCGCGCCGCTGGAGATCGCTGGATCGCCGATGCCCGCGACCACCACGAGGGGACGCGCAAGTTCCGCCGGGTTGGCCGCCATGCGCGTGAGGTCAGCCCGGGCCTCGCCGTGGGTGGTGGGAAACGACGGGTTCGGAGTCCGGCGGGGCACCTGACAGCCCCCGCTCAGCGCGAGTACCGCCAGTAGGCCCATCCACGCTGCGCACTGCTCACGAACTCTTGCCAATGGTCACCTGCTCCACAAGGCCCGCGCGGATCTTGTCCTTGCCGGAGCCGAGCTCGCCGATCGGGTCCGGCGGCACGATCTCGACGAGCTTCTCGCCGAGCTTCGCCTCGCCGCGCTTGACCTTCGCCTCGAACTCGCGGCACTCGTGCAGCAGGCGGTCGAGGATCTCCGCTTCGGTCACATTGGCCACGCGCTGGCCCTGGAC
>CAIOCH010000678.1 GCA_903856525.1 uncultured bacterium
CGCGCCGCGGCCGGATCCGCGTTCTGGTTGATCCGCCCCTGCAGGCTCGGCGTCTCGACCGTGCCCGGGCAGATCGCGTTCACGCGCACCCCGTGCGCGACCGTGTCCGCGGCGACCGCCTTCGTGAGCCCGATCAGCGCGGCCTTGGTCGCGCTGTACGCCGCGCGGTTCGGCACACCACGGATGCTCGACGCGACGCTCGCGATCGAGATCACGCTGCCGCGCTTGCGGGCGATCATCCCCGGCAGGAACGCGTGCAGCATGCGGTACACGCTCTTCACGTTCAGGTCGAAGGAGAAGTCCCAGGACTTCTCGTCGCACTCGAGCAGCGTGCCCTGGTGCACGAATCCCGCGGCGTTGAGCAGGATGTCGACCTCGCCGGCAGCCGCCGCCGCCGCGCGGATCGCCTCGAAGTCGCGCGCATCGAGGACGCGCGTCGTGATCGCCGGATGCTCCTTCGCGAGCGTCACGAGACCCGCCGCATCGATGTCGGTCGCGATCACCGTCGCGCCCTCGCGCGCGAACGCCAGCGCGCTCGCGCGCCCGATGCCCGCCGCCGCCGCGGTCACGAATGCGCGCTTGCCATGCAATCTTCCACTCATCGCGATGCTCCGTTCTTCCTGCGCTTCACCCACTCGGGCCCATCCGGGAACGCGAACGCCTCGAGCGACGCGCGCTTCACTTCGCCGGAGTACCCCGGCTTCACCGGTGCGAGATACCGCCCACCGCGCACGATGCACGGATCGACGAAGTGCTCGTGCAGATGATCGACGAACTCGCACACGCGCCCGTCCATCGTCGGGTTGAAGCGGATGTAGTCGACCATGATCAGGTGCGCCACGAACTCGCACAGTCCGACGCCGCCCGCGTGCGGGCACACCGGCACGCCGAATCGCCGCGCCAGCGCCATGATCGCGAGGTTGTCGTTCACGCCGCCCACGCGGCACGAATCGAGCTGGCAGATCTGCATGCCGCCGGATGCGAGGAACTGCTTGAACATCACCCGGTTCTGGCACTGCTCGCCGGTCGCGACGCGGATCGGCTGGATCGCCCGCGCGATCTCGGCGTGCCCGAGCACGTCATCCGGCGACACCGGCTCCTCGAACCACCAGATGTTGAACGGCGCGAGCGGCTTGATCCACTCAATCGCCTGCTGCACGTCGAAGCGCTGGTTCGCGTCGACCATCAGCACGCGGTCGGCGCCGATCTCCTCGCGGATGATGCGTGCCCGCCGCACATCGTCCTCGATCGACTGCCCGATCTTCATCTTGAAGTGCGTGAATCCGTCGCGGATACCCTCGCGGCAGCGCGCGCGCACCGTCTCGTCGGAGTAGCCGATCCAACCGCAGCTCGTGGTGTACGCGGGGAATCCCTCGCGCTCGACGCGCGCGATGCGCTCGGCGCGCGTCGCGTCGTTCGCCTGGACCATCGCCAGGCACGCCGCCTCGTCGACCGCGTCGCGGATGCCGTGGAAATCGATGGCGGCGACGAGCTCGTCGGCGGGCATCTCCGCGAGCAACCGCCACAGCGGCTTTCCCGCCACGCGCGCCTCGAGGTCCCACACCGCGTTCACGATCGCAGCGACCGCAAGCGCCATCACGCCCTTCTCGGGGCCAAGCCAGCGGAACTGCGAGTCCTGCGACAGCGCGCGCCAGAAACCCCGGCGGTCGCGCTGGATCGCAGCGATGCTCTTCCCCTCGACAAGCGGCATGAGCGAGCGGATCGCCTGGCAGACGATCTCGTTGCCGCGTCCGATGGTGAAGGTCAGTCCATGCCCCTCGTGGACCGTGTCGGTCCGCAGGATCACATACGCCGCCGAGTAGTCGGGGTCGACATGCACCGCATCGGACCCATGCGCCTCCTCGCTGGTGGGAAAGCGAAGGTCGACGATCTCGAATCCAGTGATGGTGGGGGACTGCATGGTGATCGGTGCCCGGTGCCCAGTGTTCAGTGCGGCGGCTCGGGCACGCGCTCTCCGCCAGCCGCGCTCTTGTAGCAGGTCTCGACCAGTGCCATGGTGCGCCACGCGTCGTCGAACGTCGACTCGACGGACTCCGAACCACCGCCCGCCGCGAGCCGCTGCAGGCTCCGCATTGGTCCCGCGAACGCCTGCGGGAACCAGTTGCCCCCGACCTCGGCCGACCGCCACGCTCCGCCGTCACGCGAGTACTCGAGGGTGTCGGCGCGTCCGCGCGGATAGTCGAGGTTCACGCCAAGCCGCGCCGCGATCGTTCCGCGCGTACCCTCGATGCGCAGGTGCGAGGCATCGTGTCCGGCCGGCGCCGCATGGTGGTGGTAGGTCGTCACCACCGCCCGCCGCTCCGCTCCGAAGGTCATGACCGTCGTCGATCGGCTCTCCGCCATGTCGCGTGCATCGGGATGCCCTGCGACGGCGCTCCACACGCGCGCGGGCTCTCCCAGGAGCGCCCGCGCCAGGTCGAGGTAGTGGATCGCGTGCATGAGGATCTCCATTCTGGGCATACCGCGCAGAAACGGCCATGTCTCCCACGGCATGCGGCACACCACGCGGATCTCGACATCCAGCACGTCGCCGATCGCACCCTCGGTGAGCAGGCGGCGCGCCCCGAGTACGGCGGGCGCATGCCGCAGTTGGAAGTTCACCACGCCTCGGATGCCACCGCGCGCCGCCGTCTCGCGCAGCAGCGTTGCCTCCGCCAGATCCCTCCCGAAGGGCTTCTGCGTGAGCACGCAGGATCCTCGCGGCAGCGCCTCGAGCGTTTCCGCCACCGCGCCCGGCGGCAGCGCGAGGTCGTAGACGCCCGACGCATCCCGGCAGGCCTCGATCAAATCCTCGCGCGACGCGAACGCGCGAATCCCGAACTCCTGCGCGGTGTTCGCCGCCCGCGCCGCATCCCGGTCGTACACGCCCGCAACGGGCCATCCCGCCGAGCGATAGGCGGGAAGATGCGCGTCGCGCACGATCGACCCGGCGCCGATCACGAAGATCGGCCTCGGCGCGGCCGTCTCGGCGCGCGAGTCGTCGGTCCTTGCAGCGGTTGGCTCTGGCACAGGCGGCGAGGATACCGCACCTATGGGCAGCGGATCCCCGCAGGAAACGCACAACGGAGGCGCCGTGGGGCGCCTCCGTTGCCGTGAGTCTGCATGCATGTCCGACGGCCGGATGGCCCGCGCGCGCCCTCGTCAGCGACGACGACGTCCCGCAAGCCCCGCCAATCCGAGCAGCGCGATCGCGCCGGGTGCCGGCACGCCGTACACGCCGTCGATGCCCAGTGCCGAGCCGCCCAGCGA
>CAIOCH010000679.1 GCA_903856525.1 uncultured bacterium
CCGCTGTCGTCCGGTGCCCGCGCGATGCCGCACGCGCCCACCGCGAGGCGGAGGACGCCGTCCTCGAGCGCTCCATCGAGCGAGTACCCGAACCAGTCCATCCATCGCGCGCCCGTGATCGTGCGGCGCACGCGCAGGTCGTGATCGAGCAGCACGACATGCCCGCGCGTGCCGCTCGCCTCGGTGCCGAGCACTGCGCCCACCGCGAGCACCGTGCGCCCGTCGCGTGGGTCGGTGGCCGCCACGATGCCGGTGCCGAATCCGCGCACCGCGTCGGGTGCGGCGATCCGCTCCTCCCGCGGTCCACCCGTGAAGAAGTCCGTTCCGCCACGCAGCACGAGCAGCCCGCCCGCGCGGTCGGGCCCGCGGTTCGGTTCGCCGGCGATGACCTCGTTGCAGCCGTCGCCGTCGAGATCGTGCCCCGCGAAGCTCCGGAACGGGCCCTTGTGGACATCGGCGTCCCGCACCACGAGCGCGTGGTTCGCGAGGTCCGTGCGTCCCGGCTGCGCGAACGCGGCGCTGCCCCGCACCACGACGAGCGAGTCGATGACTCCGCCCGGCTGCGCGAGGAAGCTCCCGAGATCGGGCGTGCCATCGCCGTCGACATCGCCCACAGGGGAGGTCGCGGTGCCGAACCTTCCGTGCGCGCGCGGTCCCGAGAGCACATGCGGCGCGGGCGGCTCATCACCCGCGATCGCGCGGCCGTTGTAGATGAAGACCTCGCCCGCCGTCTCGAGCCAGACGCGTCGGGAGCGGTTCGGCGCCTTGGGTGCCGCGACGGCGACCTCGTCGAGACCGTCTCCGTCGAGATCGCCGATCACCGCGATCCACTCCCCGAACTCGATTCCTGGGTAGTCGCCCTCGAGGATCGTGCGCGGCATCGCGGGGCGGGTCAGCGCGAAGAGGAGCCCCGCGGCCGCGACCGCGGCGATCACCACCGCCATGATCACCCGTCGCCGGCGATCCACCCGCGCTGGCATCCGCCCGCCCGCCGCGTCACGCAGCCGCGCCGCGAAATCGCGGCAGTCCCTGAACCGCGCGGATGGGTCCGTTGCCAGCGCGCGGTCGAGCACCGCCGCGATCGCCGGCGGGAGCGTGCGCGCGACCGCGAGCGCCGGGCGCGCGGCCTGCGTGCGGGCACAGGCGATTTGCTCCGCGACCGAGGGTCGCACCGCATGCGGCGTCTCGCCCGTGAGCATGAGGTACGCCGTCGCCGCCAGGCTCCATTGGTCGCTCGCCGCGGTGCAGGGCTCGCCGCGCGCCTGCTCGGGCGACATGAACTCAGGCGTGCCCACGATCGACTCGTGCACCCCCGCGCCGCCGATCCTGCTGGCGAGTCCGAGGTCGATGATCGAGACGCCGCCGTCGCCGCGCCGCACGAGGATGTTCGACGGCTTGATGTCGCGGTGCGCGTAGCCCGCGTCGTGCATCGTCGCGAGCGCCTCGGCCGATCGGGCGATGATCTCGACGATCTCCTCGCGCGACCGCACCCGCTCGAACTCCACGAGATCCATGCCCTCGATCAGCTCGGTGGCGATCCACGGATGTCCGTCGGCGATGCCCGAGTCCAGGACGCGCGGAAGGCAGGGAAGCCGCAGGCTGGCCAGCGCCTCGAGCTCCGACCAGTACTGGCGCGGAAAGCCGCGGGCCGAGTAGCGCAGGATCTTGAGGGCGACGCGGGGCGCGGGTGTGTCCGCACCGACCGCCTCGGCGACCCAGGTGGCGCCCTGGCCGCCGCTGCCGGCGTGGCCCACGATGCGGTAGCCGTCGATCTCCGGCGGCGCGGACTCGGGCGCTTCCTCGGGTGTGTCGATCAGCGTTCTGAACAGGCGCGCGGCCGCAGCGCCGTCGGACGGCAGCTGGGGCGAGGGTTGTTCAGGATCGGAGTGCATCGTCGCGATGATCGGCGGGAATGCGGCGGAGGGTGTTTGTGACGGAACGCGCCGCAAGTAGACTCTGGATCGATGGGATTGTCATCCGCCTTTGCCACTACGCGCTGGTCGCTCGTCGCCGACGCCGCGGGCCGCGACCCCGACGCGCGTCGCGCGGCGCTGGGCGAGTTCGCGCGCCTCTACCGCGCGCCCTGCGAGGCGTGGCTGCGCCTGCGCGGCGTCGACCGCGAGCGCGCCGAGGAGACGGTGCAGAACTTCCTCGTGGACGTCGTCCTCGAGCGGGGTCTGCTCGCCAAGGTCGAGCCCGGTGCCGGCCCGCTGCGCGCGCGCGTCTTGCACGCGCTGCGCAACCATGCGACCGATCTCTTCCGGCGCGGCGCCGCCCGCGGGCGCCACGAGGTGTGTGCTGCGGAGTCGGTGCATGCCGCGGAGTCCGCTCGCGAGGCTCGCAGCGCCATGTCGGGCGACGGCGCCTTCGACGATTCCTTTGACGCAGCGTGGGCCAGCGCCCAGCTGCAGGAGGCGCTCGCGCGCGGCCAGGCCCGGGCGATGCAGGCCGGGCGCGGGCGCGATTGGCGCGCCTTCGAGCGTCATGTGCTGCTCCCCGCCGTGCACGGGACGCGCAAGCCGCTGCTGGCCGATCTCGCGCGCGAGGTGGGCATCGCCGACGCCGCGCGCGTGTCGGTGGTCATCCGCGAGATCCGCATGCTCGTGCTGCGCGCGCTCGATGAGGTCGTGACCGAGACCGCGCGGGATCCCGGCGATGTGCAGGCGGAACGCGCGCACATCAGGGCGATCCTGGGTGTGGGGCGGGAGTAAGGGCCGGCGAAGCGGTTGCGGCGCGCTGGACCTCCCTTCGCGCGTCGAAACGCTGGCCCACAAGTAGCCAGGCGGCAATCCAGAGCGCGACCGGAACCAACCGCGCCAGCAACGACAGGATCCTCCGGGTAGTTGACGGTTCGCAGCCGACGCACGAGACAGTCCCGTTCGGATTGTCGCCCACGATCGACTCAAGCAGCGAAGCCGTCTCGCGGATCACCTTTCGATTCTCGCCGACCTCCGAGTAGTGATCATCGAGTTCCCTTCTGAAGGTGCGCATTCGCACGAGTCGCTCTGCGAATTCTCCGGGCAGACATGGCGAGTGGTCCGAGTCACGCGTTTCCGGCAGAATCTCCTGACGATCGAGTATCGCCCTGGTAAGCCTCGGCTGCTCCTTCGCCGCGCGCGTCAGGAACGCGTGAAGTCCGCGCAGTTCACTCCCTTCCATCAGGTGACGCTCCAGGCCTGTGCGATCAGCGCCGCGCATGATGCGCAGATTGTTCCGAGAACGAGCAGCGAGAGTCCGAGCTCCATCATCGCTCGCTTGGTGGCGGTTCGAGTCACGCTCCCTATGCACCGATCGAGCTCGTGCGCCAACTCGCGAAACTTCCGTGTTTCCTCCGCCCGTTCCACGCGTGACTCGCGAGCGCTCTTGCACTCCCGATCGAAGGACTCTCGGAGGAGTTCGGACGTGCGTCGAAGCTCGACAATCAGGGCCAAGACGGTCTCTGCCGTCGGGGAGTGCCCGTCGCCATCTGGGCGATGGTCGTGGGTCTCATTCATGCGCGGCCGCTTCCTTCGTCGACGGTGTGAGTGGATCCGCGGAGGCCAGCCGAGCGAGCACGATGATGGCTGTGAGCCCCATGATCCCGAAGGCGGCGAGGTACGCTAGGTGCGCAAGCCCTCGGGCGTAGACCCCGAGGTTCTCTCGGTCGAGCCACGAGCTCGGAACCGGCTCGTGGGTGTCTGGTCCAAGCTGAAGATCGGCCCTGTACTCATCCTGAAGTGCGCGCCATGAGGTTTCGAGCATCTGTTCAGACTCGAGCAGTTCCATGAGCTCGCGGCGGATTCGGTGATCGAGGTCGGGTTCGGATGCAGTAGATGATTGACTGGACACGACGGACCTCCCTCGCGCCCAGACCTTCGCGCCGATCAGCGAAGGTCTGGTGCGCACGGGAAACGCACGCGCCGTTCCGATCGTGGGCCGCACCTCGCCGAATTCGAAAGATCGCCGACTTCGTCGAATCCGCCGGGATCCATCCGTTGCGCGGCCCTTTGTTCGGTTACAAATCCACGCTCCATGCCTTCGAGCCTGCGATGGATCGCGCTCGGCACGGCGGGCCTCTTGGCCGCGCTGGCGGTGTCGTACGCCTTCGGTTGGCTGCGGCCCGCGGCGCCGCGGGCGACGAGTCCGATGCAGCAGTCGGCGTACGTGTGGCAGCGCAGCTGGAGCGATCCGGTGCAGCGCGCGATGCGCGAGCGGGCGCCGGCGTTCGATGCGGGCGTCGTGGCGCTCGGCGCCGAGATCGCGTGGAGGGACGGCGTGCTGCAGCATGTGCAGGTGCCGCTCGGTCACGCGCTGCTTGCGGGCGACGCGCCGACGAACGGCATCGCGCTGCGCATCGGACCGTGCCCGAAGGAGCTCCTGCGTGACGACGCCACCATCGCCTCCATCCTGCAGGTGACCCGCGAGATGCTCGCGTCTGCCCGCGCGGGCGGCTGGGAGCCTTCGGAACTGCAGCTCGACTTCGACAGCGCCACCAGCCGCCTCGACGACTACCGCCGCTGGGTCGAGGCGATCGCCGCCGAGGTGAAGCCGGTACCGGTCACGCTCACCGTCCTGCCGACATGGATGTCGAGCCCCGCGTTCGGTCCGCTCGTCCGCGCCTCCGCGGGCTTCGTGCTGCAGGTCCACTCGGTGGAGAAGGCCGCCCTCGAGTCGGATGCGCCGAGCCTGTGCGATGCCGCGTCGGCCGTGTCGTGGACCGAGCGCGCCGCGCACTTCGGCGTGCCGTTTCGCGTGGCGTTGCCCACCTACGGCTATCTCGCGATGCTGGACGACGACGGCAAGCTCCGAGGTCTGGTGGCGGAAACGGGCTCGCCGCTCCTCTCGGCGGGCGCGCGTGCGCGGCTGGTGAGTGCGGAGCCGCGCGCGATGGCGGACCTGGTGGCGCACTGGTCGCGCAGCCGCCCCGAGGGCATGCAGGGGATCATCTGGTACCGCCTGCCCGTCGACGGCGATCGACTGAACTGGGCATGGCCCACGCTGTCGCGCGTGATGGCGGGCGAGGCGCCTGCGGCGCAGCTCGCGGTGCGTGCGGTGCCGATCGACGACGCGGTGATCGAACTCGTGGCCGAGAACAGCGGCGATCTCGACGCCGCGGCGCCCGCCATCCTCGAGGTGTCGTGGACCGGCGGCGCGACCGTGGTCGGCGCCGACGGGCTCGCGGGCATGGAGTGGCGCCGCCAAGACGGCGGAGGTGTGCGATTCGAGCGTGCATCCGCGGAGCCCGCACTACGCGTGGCGCCGCGCGGCAGCAGGGTGCTGGGTTGGGTCAGGCTGTCCTCGACAGCGGAGGTCAAGGTCGATGTCATCGATGAACGGTAACTCCCGTGTCTTCGTCTCCACGCGTGTCGGCGCCGCGCGCGCAGGCCTCGCGGCCACCATCGCGGCGCTGGCGCTGTCATGTGGCGAGTACTTCCCCAACGCGTTCCTCACCACGGGCGACGAGATCGTGCTCAAGGCGGCGCCGTTCGGCTTCAGCACGCTTGTTGCCCCGCATGTTCCTGCCGCGGTGGGCACGCTCGTGCCGCTGGCCAAGGCGAACTACGCCTTCGTGGACAGGCAGTCCGACGACGGTGCGGATCTCGAGGCCGCGCGCGCGACCCCCGGTGCGCCGCTCGCCGAGTTCGAGCTCTACCAGCAGGGCCGCGCGTGCTTCCTTGCCAACGACCAGGCGGGCGCGCGCGCGGCGTGGGAGCGCATCCTCGCGCTTCCCCGCGCCGAGCGGCAGTGGCGCAGCACCTGGGCGGCCTACATGCTGGGTCGCTCGTGGCATGCGCAGGATCCTGCGCGCGCCGCACAGCACTACGCGCAGACCCGCGAGCTCGCCGCGCAGGGTCTCGCCGACACGCTCGGCCTCGCCACGGCCAGCATCGGCTGGGAGGCGAGGCTCGCGTACGAGAAGCGGGATCTGCCGCGCGCGATCGCGCTCTACCTCGAGCAGGCGGCGGCCAAGGACCCCACGGCGACCATGTCGCTCTGGCGCTGCTGCAACAAGGTGTACGCGCTGGACGATGCGGCGCTGGAGGAACTGGTCCGCACGCCGCATTGCCGTGCGATCGTCACCGCGTGGCTCGTGTCGGAGAACCGCTTCGAGTCGGAACTCGTCCAGCCCGCGGTCGTGCGTCCTGCAGGTCTTGCTCCGCGCTGGATCGCGGCGATCGAGAAGGCCGGGGCGACCGATGTGCCGTTTGCCGACATCATCGCGTGGAGCGCGTATCAATCGGGACAGTACGAGGTCGCGCGGCGCTGGGCTGCGCGTGCGGGCGCTGCGGCACCGCGCGCTGCGTGGATCACGGCCAAGCTTGCCCTCCGCGATGGCCGCGTCGGTGAGGCGGTGGCGCTTCTCGCGAAGGCGGTACGGGCCATGCCGCCGGCGGATCCGTGGTACCCGCTGTGGGAAGACGGCCACCCGGATGCGCCCGCCGACCGCGATCTCGCCTCGGGCGAGGCCGGCGTGCTGCACCTCACCGCGCGCCAATACGCCGAGGCGCTCGACTTCTTCATGCTGGGCGGTCACTGGATCGAGGCCGCGTATGTCGCCGAGCGCGTGCTCACGACCGAGGAACTCGTGGCCGAGGTCGACGGGCGCGCGCAGCGTCCCCAGGCGGCGGGAATCGACGAGTTCGCGCGCGAACGGGAGCAGCAGCTCCGCGCGCTCCTCGGCCGCCGGCTCGCGCGGGAGGGCGACTTCACGCGCGCGCAGCGGTATCTCCCAGCGGCCATCGCGCCGTTGGCGGCGCGGCTCGCGTCCTGTCTCGCGGACGGCCGTTCGCCGGCGCGCACCGCGGAGCAGCGTGCCGCCGCGCTCACCGAGGCGGCGCGGATGATGCGGCACCGAGGCATGGAGCGTAATCCCTTTCGTCCATACTGAAACCCAACTGCAAATTCGCTTCTACCGTATCCAAACCCTGTTCTTGCAACTTATACGCCCTCAACTTATTCAATAATCCGATGCCTCGGCCTTC
>CAIOCH010000680.1 GCA_903856525.1 uncultured bacterium
CGCCGAGAAGAAGGCCTCCGACTACTCCAAGCAGCTCGAGGACGCGCAGCGCGAGCTGGCCGAGGCCCGCAAGGCCTCCGAGAAGGCCGCCGCCGAGCTCACCGCCTCGATCTCCGGCTACCGCGACGCCGCCGAGGGCTACCGCGCCGAGTTCAACGAGGCCAAGGACGTGCTCTCGCAGGCACGCGCCGACAACGAGTCGACCTACACCGCCAAGATCGACGAGCTTCAGACCGAGATCGACGGCCTGCGCGAGAAGCTGCAGCGTGCCGACGAACGCGTCGCGTCGCTGCAGCGCAAGGTCGACGCCACGACCATCACCGCCACCAATCCCGCAGCCCTGGTGGACGCCCGCATCGTCGACTACGACGCGAAGGACGGCACCGTGTTCATCGACATCGGCACCAATAAGCGCGTCGTCGCGGGCATGACCTTCGAGGTGTTCGACGACGCCCCGAGCATCGCCGCCGCCGCCAAGGGCAACAACCGCGGCAAGGCGAGCATCCAGGTCATCAAGATCGGCGACACCACCTCCACCTGCCGCATCCTCCGCGGCTCGGGCAGCCGCCCGATCGTCAAGGACGACGTGGTCGCCAACGCGGTGTTCAACCCGAGCTACAAGTTCAAGTTCCTCGTGCACGGCAAGTTCGACGTGAACAACGACGGCAAGGCCACCGCGGGCGAGGCCGACTTCATCAAGAACCGCATCACCGAGTGGGGTGGCGAGGTCGTCGACCGCGACACCCTGTCGGGCGACCTCGACTTCCTCGTGCTCGGCGTGGAGCCGACCATGCCGTCGCCGTTGTCGGGCGACGCAACCGACGCCCAGATCCTCGCCTACACCGATCAGAACAACGCGCGTGAGCTCTACGACGCGCTGCTCCGCTCGGCCATGGACGCGGAGATCCCCGTGCTCAACTGGACCCGGTTCCAGACGCTGACCGGCTCGGTCGGCAACTGATCCCCGAGCGGATCCACACGAGTGTGAGCATCGCTATCGAACTCGCTCAATACGCGGCGGCCAGAACGGTCGCCGCGTTTGTTTCTCCGTTCGATCCCGACCAGAACCTCGAGACGGCGCGCCTCATCGGCAAGGCCTACGCGCGGCTCGGGGCCCGGCGACGCGAGCGCGCCCGCACGGGAGTCGCGCGCGCGCTGCCCGACCTCGATGTCGCCACGCAGCGGGCGATCGTCGACGCATCCATCGGCCACATGTTCGGCCTCTTCATGGTCGACGCCTTCGCCATGCCGCGCACGGTGGGCCGCGAGAACTGGCACGAGCGCGTGCACATGACCCATGTCGGCAAGGCGATGAAGCCGATCTTTCCGCCGGATTCGATCACGCGCTGGATCTCGTCGGTGGCGCCCCACTTGGTGATGACCTTGAGCCCCGTCTTCTGCCGCACGCCCAGCAGCCAGTTGTTGAGGAAGCGGTTGTCGAGTGGCCGCGCCAGCGCCGTCATCTCGAAGCCGATGAGCGCAAGGGCGTAGCCGAGGATCTCCCAGTTGCCGATGTGCCCGGTGACGAAGATGCAGGGCTTGTCGCCCATGATGTGCTTCATCGCGCGGCCGACGTCGGCCATCTGCACGCGCTCGTGCCAGTTCTCGCGGCCCACGGTGCGCGGCATCGAGAATGCGTCCACCATGAACAGTCCGAACATGTGCCCGATCGACGCGTCGACGATGCTCCGCTGGGTCTCGATGTCGAGCTCGGGAAGCGAACGGGCGACGCCGGTGCGCGCGCGCTCGCGGC
>CAIOCH010000681.1 GCA_903856525.1 uncultured bacterium
AAACCTTGCAATCCGCGGTACGCAAACCTTGCAATCCGCGGTACCCAAACCTTGCAATCCGCGGTCTGTGATCTAGGATCACGCAGTGCCCTCGGAGACCACAGCTTCCATTCCCAGGCTTGCCGTTGGTCTGCTTTCCGAGGCCGCGGAGGACGCACCCGTCGTCCTCGTGCACGGTCCACGGCAATCGGGCAAGTCGACGTTGGTGCGGGACTACGGCGAGCCGCGTGGGTATCGCGCGATGACCTTCGATGATGACGGAGTCGCCCGGGCGGCGCTGGCTGATCCGGCTGGATTCGTCGGCGAGCTCCCCGATCGCGTGATTCTCGACGAAGTGCAGCGCGTGCCCGAGATCTTCCTCGCGCTCAAGCTGGCGGTGGATCGCGACCGCAGGCCCGGGCGCTTCCTGCTCACGGGTTCGTCGAACATCCTGCTGCTTCCCAGGCTGGCCGACTCGCTGGCGGGAAGGATGGCGATCGTGCGGCTGCACCCGATGGCGCAGTGCGAGATGCTGCAGTCGAAGCCTTCGTTTCTCGATCACTTGCTGGCGGGCAAGTTTGCCGTCGCGTCGTCGAGGCGACAAGGGCAGTCGCTGGCTGCGCGCATCGTGCAGGGTGGATTTCCCGCGCTGTTGTCGCTGCCGACCCCCGCGCGGCGCGCGCGATGGCATCGCGACTATGTCGAGTCGATTGTGCAGCGGGATGTGCGCAGCATCGCGCGGATCGCATCGCTCGATTCGCTGCCGAGGCTCCTCGAGCTGCTGGCGGGTCAGACGGCACGGGTGCTCAACATCAGTGAGCTCGCCAGCCCGTTCGGCCTGAGCCGGCCGACGCTTCGCGACTATGTGACGCTGCTCGAGCGACAGTTCCTGGTGGAGGAGCTGCCGGCGTGGCACACGAACCGCATCAGCAGGCTGGTGAAGAGCCCGAAGGTTCATCTCGCCGACACCGGGCTCGCGTGTTCGCTGCTCGGGCTGAACGCGGACGCGCTGTGGAAGGATCGTGATGCGTTCGGACAGATGCTCGAGACATTCGTGTACGGCGAACTCCGCCGGCAGGCGAGCGGTCGGGACGAGCGGATCGCGTTCCATCACTTCCGGCACCGCGATGGCGCGGAGGTCGACATCGTGCTCGAGCATGGAGGAGGCATCGTGAGCGGGGTCGAGGTGAAGGCGTCATCCACCGTGCGACCATCCGACTTCTCCGGGCTGCGGGCGCTCAAGAAGGCCTGTGGCAAGCGGTTTGGATGCGGCGTGATCGCGTATGACGGCGAAATGTGCGTTGGATTCGGCGATGGGATGTTCGCTGTGCCGATCGAGCGACTGTGGGACTGATGCGGCAACGCGAGGCGGAAGGGCGCGAGGTTCCCGGCGCCTGTTCGGCGCGCGCTTGTGGTGCGCGAGCTCGAAGCGACCCGATCAGGTTGTCGCACCGCAATCCCGTGCTACGTTCGTCGATCGCCACCGCACGCCCGGGACATGCCTCGCCCGGGTGATGGTGCGCGACCACTCGAATGTCATCCGACTGTCGTCGTCGGACCAGCAAGGCAGGCTGAGATGCACCACGGACCGCTCGCGGACATGTCTTCCATCGGCACGCGCGCGGTGATCGTGGGCATCGCGATGCTTCTGTGCGCAGTGCCCGCGTTGGCGCAGGATGCCGACGGCGATGGCGTGCCTGACTCGAACGACAACTGCCCGCTGGTGGCGAACCCGTCGCAGACCGATTGCAACGGCAACGGGGCTGGCGACGCATGCGACACCGCGGCGTGGGACTGCAACGCGAACGGCGTCCCCGATAGCTGCGACATCGCCTCGGGCGTCGCGGGCGATGTGAACGGCAATTGCGTGCCCGATGCGTGCGAGCGGGCGATCGGCGACCTTGGCCCCGACGGCTCCGTGGGCGGCGAGGATCTCGCGTACCTGCTCGGGCGGTGGGGTGCGAAGGACGCGCTCGCGGATCTCTCGCGGGACGGCATCGTGGGCGGCGAGGATCTCGCCATCATGCTCTCGAACTGGGGCGTGACGCCGTTCGCGGCGGGGCGCTGCGCTGCACTGCCGTGGGCGGCGACGCTGACGCACGCGCCCGACGCTGCGGTGGTGACGGATGCGTCGCTGCGAGCGGCGATCGCCGCGACGGGGTTGCCGTGGCGCGTGCGTGACCACGCGAGCGGCATCGAGATGCTGCTGGTGCCGCCGGGGACATTCCAGATGGGCTGCATCCAGGGGTCGAACGCCCACGCGTGCATCGGCGCGGAACTCCCCGCGCACGCGGTGACGCTCACACGCGCGTTCTATCTCGGTCGCTACGAGGTGACGCAGGCGGAGTGGCAGGCGCGCATGGGTGCGAATCCGTCGTACTTCCAGGGCAAGCCGTGGCCGGGCGCTGCCGAGCGGCCGGTCGAGATGGTCTCGTGGAATGGCGTGCAGGGATTCCTCGCTTCAACCGGCTTGCGGCTGCCGACCGAGGCGGAGTGGGAGTTCGCGTGCCGTGCGGGGACGGCGACGCCGTTTCACAGCGGCCCCGGCTTTCCGCAGGGGACGGGCGATGACGCGCGGTTGGGCGTGATCGCGTGGTACTACACCAACGCGTGCACTCCGGAGGTCGGTTGCGTGTCGGCGCCGGTCGGCGGGAAGGCCGCGAATGCGCTTGGGCTGCACGACATGCTCGGCAACGTGTGGGAGATGGTGAGCGATCGCTTCGGCGGATACCCGTCGTCCGCGCAGACGAATCCAGTTGGACCCGCGTCGGGCTCGTACCGCGTGCTGCGCGGCGGTTCGTGGGACTTCAACATGGCCACGGTGCGGTCGTCGTTCCGCTCGGTGATCCTGCAGGACGGGGTCGACTACGACACGGGGTTCCGGGTGGCGCGGACGCCGTGAGGTCGGGAGCCTGGCGCTCGCCGGGCGCCGGCCATGGATCGCGAAGCACCCCGGGGCGGATTCGAACCGCCGACCACGCGCTTAGAAG
>CAIOCH010000682.1 GCA_903856525.1 uncultured bacterium
CGACTTCTTTGGGCTCGACGGCATCAAGGGCACCTACACGCTGCCCGCCACGATCTCGAACTTCGGCCCGATCCTGCAGAAGACCTGCTTCAACGCCGACGTGACCGTTGGCTCGGGCATCAGCAACGCGCAGGTCGCGATCCTCCAGGAGTTCATCCTGCGCTGGGATGCCACGACGCTCGCGGCGGACAAGACGCTGACCTCCACGGCCCAGGGTCTGCACAACAAGCGCATCTCCGGCGCCGGCAGCGTGGTGATGAGCTCGAACAGCTACAGCGCCTCGGTCGATGTGTCGAACATCACCGCGTCGCTCTCGATCCCCGCTGCGTTCTCGATCAACGGAGAGGGCAACTTCGTCCTTCGTCCCGCGCAGATCGGTGGAACGACCTTCAGCGGAACCGGCACCACCACCGTCAAGGGCGCGTTCACCGCGAACCAGAGCCTGGTGTCGTCGGTGACCAGCACCCTCGCGCTCAGCGACTCCTCGGTGAACAGCGGCGTGACCCTCACGGTCACCCCCGCGCAGGCGCACAGCAAGTCCATCGGCGGCACGGGAACGGTGTCGCTCGACGGCGGCGTGATCGCAAGCAACACGGATGTCTCCGGAATCAGCGCCAACGTCGCCTCGTCGACGAACGCCTTCTCTGTCAGCCAGGACGCCACCTTCACGATCACCGCTGCCAACGCCAGCGGTGAGTCGATCAGCGGCGCCGGCGCCACGACCATTTCCGGCAACGTCGCCGCGAACGCCGACTTCACCGGCATCGCCACGACCCTCAACATCGAGGGTTCGGTGAATGCGCCCGCCACGCTCACCCTGACCTCAGGCCAGGGCAACGGCCGCACGCTCGGTGGCAGCGGATCGATCGCGATCTCGGCTGCTTCGAGCACCCTCGCCGACAACACCAGCTTCCGCGGTCTCACCACCTCGGGCTTGAGCTTCAGCGGCTCGATCGCAGCGGACAAGACCCTGTCGATCAACGCCGCGCAGCAGGGAATCACGGTGTCCGGCGACGGCACGGTGAGCATCCTCGGCACCGCTGGCGCCGACAACATCACCGCCACCAACATCAGCGCCAAGCGCTCGATGGAAGGCCTGGCCGGCAACGACAGCCTCGCCGGCGGCGCGACTGCCGACACCTTCAACGGTGGCGCCAACAACGACACCATCACCGGTGGCCTCGGGAACGACCGCGCGGTCTACTCGGGCGCCCTCGCCGCCGATGGAATCTCGAGCAATGGCAGCGTCCTGACCGTGAGCACGACGGCCGATGGATCCGACGCTGTGTCGGGCGTCGAGACCCTCAGCTTCTCGAACGGCGACGTGGTCGTCATCGGCAACGGTGGCTCGATCGCTGACCTCAACGCAGCGCTCACCTTCTCGTCGACGGCCAAGATCTTCGGCGTCGCGCAGTTCAACGCTGCGACCCCGTTCACGAACGTGACGGAACTCGATGCGATCCTCGCCCGCCTCGTCGCCGGCGAAGGAGCCTCGAAGTCGGTTGATCTGAACGGCATGAGTTCGGACCAGATCAACGCCGTGGCGCAGCGCGTCGGAGCCTTCGGCGTCGGGAACATCGCGTCCGCGGCCTACGCGCTCAACGCCGCCACCGCGGCGAACATGGACGACGCCCTCACCGTGTCGGGCATCCTGCCTGACGTGTCGTACTCGGCGCTCGACATCGGTCGCCAGCTGGCCGTGCGCAACGACCTCGTTGCCAACCGCGGCACGGGCTACACCGTCCCCACGGCCGACGCGCTCTTCGACAAGCTCGTGGTCTTCCGCACCACGGTCCAGGTGGTCGTGAACGCTGCCAACAGCGTCGGTGACGCCACCGATCTCAATGCGGCTGACTTCTCGTCCGGTGGCCGCATCGTGGCCGTTCGCGACGCGATGGCTGCCCTCGGCACCGCCACCCTCAACGGGGAGACGATCAATGCCGCCGGCGCCCTCGCCTCGATCACCACCTTCAAC
>CAIOCH010000683.1 GCA_903856525.1 uncultured bacterium
AAGCGGAGCCGCTTGGCAACCACGTTGCCGGTCGACGGCGCGCTCTCGGGCGAGATGCCGACGGCCATATCGATCTTCTGCGCGCCGCCGTTGTGGGCGAAGTAGATCGGCAGGTCGAACGGTGCGTCGCCCGGCTCCTCGCCGAGGAACTGCAGCACCGTGCCGTTGTAGGCGATCGCGCTCTGCAATCCAACGACATCCGGAGCGCCGGCGCCGATGCGCACGTCAACAACCATGTCCTGGCCGACAGCCGCGCAGCGCGGAGTGGAGAGCTGGACCGAGGAGCCTCCCGCAAGGGCGGCACTCGAGGCGAGCAGCGCGAGCGCTGCGTGAGAAACGGCGGTGTGGAAGAATCGAGTGCGCATGTTCAAGTTCCCGAGCAGGTGCCCCAGGCGCCCAGCATGATGGCGAGATCGGACGCATCGACGGCGCCCGAGCCGTTGATGTCGGCGGGACCGGAGAAGCCCCACGAATTCAGGAGGATGGCGAGATCCGCGGAGTTGACCACGCTGTTGCGGTCGAGATCGGCGGGGCAGGCCGGAGCCTGCGTGACGGTCACGCCCGCAAGCGTTCCGGTGACGTCGAGTCCGGGCACGGTGCCGTCATAGACGACCGTGTCGGCCGGATTGAGGACGGTGAGCGTCGGGAGAATGCTCACCGTGCTCGAGGAGAAGGCGGTGCGGACCCGGAAGCGGAAGGTGACGACCTGAACGCCCGTGAGGGGTACCTGGACCGACTGCCCCAGCGGCGCGAGCGCGTAATACAGCGCCGTACCATCGGCTGGCGGAGACGACTCGTTGATACCCGTGTAGTCGTTGGCGGGCGTCGGGAAGTACGAGCTCAGCAGCGGCACCGATCCCGCCGTCGTCAGGCCCACGAGCTGCAACTGCTTGGGGTTCCACTGCAGGATGCAGTCGATCGCGACAAAGCTGGTCCCGACCAGGTTGGCGATCTGCTCCTGCGTGGCGCGGAGCTTGATGTCGATCGTCTGGTTGACAGCCACCGGCGTGGTGGGACCTACGAGCGACAGGTTGATCTGCGAATCGGCTTGGGCGGTGGATACAGCGAGCCCGCCGACGCCGAGCGCGGCAGACACAACGCAGCCAAGGACATGTTTGGTGGCACTACGCATCTTCATTCCTCTTCCCAGCGTTCCGATAGGCGTTCACGTCGGAGTCGTCCTGCTCCGCCCGGACGCCGCTCGGTAGCGAGATTGTGTAGCGAGCGCGGTTGGGGGCAACCCGATGGGCTTGCTTTGATCGAAATTCAGTCGCCGCAAGGGGTTCACCTGCGGCCGCACGCGCCACCTGTAGCGGTGGCATGGGGATGAGGGCAGGCTCTCGGACGTCCCGTCGGCTACGCTCTCGGGGTGAACCAGCCCACCGACCCCCACTTGGAGTCGCCTCTGCCTGCAGCCTTTCCACCCGATCGGCTGCAGGAGTTCCTCAAGGGCACGCAGGGGGCGCCCGCGCGTGACCTGCTGGTTCGGGCGCTTGGCGGAAGCCCCGAAGCGGATCGGCGGGGGGACCCCCATCCTCGGGCGAATCGTGGAGCGCCCCTGTTGCGGCAGGGTGCAACGGCGCTGGACATTGGCTGCGGGCCGGGCAAGGAGGTTGTGTTGCTGCTCGGCCTTGGGTACGAGGTGACTGCAATCGACCCCTACCGGAGCATGATCGACGCCACCGCGGAGGCCATTCGTGGGGGCGGCGCCGATTGGCTGAAGCGGTCGCACCTGCACGTCTGCACCCTCGAGCAGATCGCGGCGGACCTTCCGGTGCGAGGATTCGATGTCGTCCATGCCGGCTTCGTTCTCCCGTTCGTGTGTCCGTCGGCGTTTCCCGCCTGTTTCGCCGCACTGCACCGTTCCCTGCGAGACCATGGCCTGCTGGTCGCGCAGTTCTTCGGCCCCGACGATCAGTTCGTGCGCGAAGCGGCCCCCGGGGCCATGACCTCCCATACAGCGTCCGACCTCGATGGACTGCTGGCGCCGTTCGAGCTGGTACACCGCGAGGAGGTGCGGCGCGATGGCCGGATCGGTCGCGGAAGACCCAAGTTCTGGCATGTGCACCATGTCATCGCGCGCAATCGATGATCCGAGGCTGCGGACCATCGCATGGCGAGAGGGAAGCGGGCGACGAGGATCGAACTCGCGACATTCAGCTTGGAAGGCTGACGCTCTACCGCTGAGCTACGCCCGCACAGGGTGCGAGAATATAGCCGATCCGATCCAGATCGTGCGGAATTGCGTGACAATCCCCGCAAAGCCGTTCGCGCGAAAAGTCGTTACCATCCGCCCCCCTCGCCGACCCGTCGGCGGGGCCGGCCGGGTCAGGCGGGTGGATGATCCCGCGATATCCGGCCGTGGCAATCGTCGTCAGAGAGGACGCTTCCCGTCCTCCGTCTGTCCAGTTTCATTGATACGCAACCAGAGTCCTAGTGGGGTCCGGAACCCCACGCAATAGGAAGACAGCCCACATGCAGACTGCCTTCTCGCGCACGGGCCGAGCGCTTGCCGCCCTCGTCCCCGTCTTCGTCGCTTCCGCCGCGTTCGCCGGCGAAGCGGATCTCAAGCTCCCGAACGTCAACCAGATCGACTTCGGTGGTGGCCTCACCGGCTGGACCATCATGATGGGTGGCCTGGCGATCTCCGTGCTCGGGGCGCTGTTCGGCCTCGTGCAGTACAAGCAGACGGTCGCGCTTCCCGCGCACAAGTCGATGCTTGCCGTCTCCAACATCATCTGGGAGACCTGCAAGAGCTACATCATCCAGCAGGGCAAGTACCTGTCGCTCCTCTGGATCCTGATCGCCGGCGCGATCATCTTCTACTTCGGATTCCTCGAGCACAAGAGCTTCCGCGACGTCACCGTCATCCTGCTCGCCTCGGTGCTCGGCATCCTCGGCAGCTACGGCGTGGCGTGGTTCGGCATCCGCATCAACACCCAGGCCAACTCGCGCGCGGCGTTCGCCTCGCTCAAGGGTCTTCCGCTGCCCGTGCTGAGCATCCCGCTCAAGTCGGGCATGTCGATCGGCATGCTGCTCGTGTCGGTCGAGCTCTTCTTCATGATCTGCATCCTCTGCTTCCTCCCGGCAGAGCTCGTCGGCCCCTCGTTCATCGGCTTCGCCATCGGCGAATCGCTCGGTGCGAGCGCGCTGCGCATCTGCGGCGGCATCTTCACCAAGATCGCCGACATCGGCGCCGACCTGATGAAGATCGTCTTCAAGCTCCCCGAGGACGACCCGAAGAACCCCGGCGTGATCGCCGACTGCACCGGCGACAACGCCGGCGACTCGGTCGGCCCGACCGCCGACGGCTTCGAAACCTACGGCGTCACCGGCGTCGCCCTGATCGCGTTCCTTGCCTACTCGCTCGGCAACGAGGGCGCTGCCGGCGAGATGTGCGGCAAGCTCATCGTGTGGCTCTTCGCCATGCGCGCGCTGATGATCGTCACCTCGCTCGCGAGCTACTTCATCAACGAGACCATCAGCAAGGCCAAGTACGCCAACCTGAAGGACTTCCACGAGGAAGCCCCGCTCACCTGGCTCGTGTGGATCACCTCGATCATCTCGATCATCGTGACCTTCATCGCCAGCAAGTGGCTGCTCGGCGGCATCGAGTACAACGGCCAGAAGCTCGAGAGCCTCTGGTGGGCGCTCAGCATGATCATCAGCTGCGGCACCATCGCCGGCGCGCTGATCCCCGAGTTCACCAAGGTCTTCACCTCGACGAGCTGCGCTCATGTCGAGGAGGTCGTCAACGCCTCCAAGCAGGGCGGCGCGTCGCTCAACATCCTCTCCGGCTTCGTCGCCGGCAACTTCTCGG
>CAIOCH010000684.1 GCA_903856525.1 uncultured bacterium
CGCCTCCGCAGTGCAGGGCGCGGTGGCGATCCCGCAGGAGGCGCTCGAGGCGCTCGAGGCGATGAAGGCCGGAGAGGCCGACGGCGGCGCCATGCCCGTGCCGCCCGACCAGCTCGGGGCCGACGCATCCGCCGCTGCGAACGCCGGCATGCCCGCGCCGTTCACGCCCGACGAGGTGGCGGAACTCAAGAAGCTCTTCGCCTCGCTCGAGGAGCCGCAGCAGGCGGAGATGCGCGCCTACTACGCCGATCTCGGCGTGGACCTCGACCAGGCGCTCGGCCTCGCCGCCGCGCGCAGCGCCGAGGTCATGCGCGGGCAGATGGTGTCGAACGCGATGCGCGAGCTCGACTTCACCCGCAAGCCCGAGGCGGTGCTCGCCGCGCGCGCCAAGCTCGGCTTCGGACAGGTCGCGCAGCCGAACGCCGACACCGCGCAGCCCAACGAGCTCGCGCGCTGGATCCACCTGCAGGTGATGGCGGGCGAGTGGACCGTGTTCGCGAACTTCATGCGCACGCGCCCGCTCGCCGAGAGCGAACCGGTGTACGCCGCCATCCTGCAGGCCATGAACCGCGGCGACACGGGCCTGCTGCCCGAGGAAGTCCTCGCGCTCGCCGAGGCGTGCCCCGGCGACTTCAAGCCGTGGCAGCTGCAGGCGCTCAGCCGCATGCTGCAGCAGGCCGCGTCCAAGTACTCGACCGGCGCCATGCTCGCCGAGATCGGCCGCGGCACGCGCCTCTTCGGCACGCAGGACGACGCCAGCCGCCGCCGCACCATCGACTTCCTGGCGCAGAGCGGCCTCCTCGCCGAGGCGTACGGCTTCCTGCCCCCGCTCGCCGAGGCGCGTGCCAAGGCCGACGGCGCGCAGATGATCGTGCACGCCCGCTACAAGCTCGACCTCGCCGCCAAGGCGGGCGACGGCCCCGAGGGCGAGGCGCTCCGCATCGAGGCGTTCGCGATCCTCACCGAGACCTCGCTGCTCGCGGGCGAATCGACCGACCGCCGCCGCGAGGCGCTGCGGCTCGCCATCGCCGAGATGGACAGCGTGCCGCGCACGCAGGTCTCCCCGTGGCTCGCCGAGGTGTTCGCGAGCCCCGCGCTCGGGCCCGCCGCACTCGAGCAGCTCGCGCTCAGCGCCGCGCAGATCGGCAACATGCAGGCCTCCGAGGAGGTCCGCGCCCAGGCCACGCTCGGGCTCAAGGAGTCGATCGACGTGCTCCTCGCCCGCGAGGATGTCGTGGGCGGCATCGACTCCGCCGCGCTCCGCGTGCCGCTGCGGATGGTGACGACCGCACTCGTCGCCGAGATGGAGCGCGCCATCGAGCAGCGCGGCCAGCAGCAGTTCATCGGCCGCAACGCGCAGCTGCTCTACCGCGCGATCCCCTCCGAGAGGTGGCTCGCCTCGCTCGAGCCCTCGCTCGCCACCCGCGCCCGCAAGGCGTGCATCGCCATCGCCACCATCGCCGACGAGACCGACCAGGCGCTCGCCCTGCTCGACGCCGCGATGCGGCACTCGCCCTCCGAGGCGGCCGCGTTCGCCGACCACTTCCTCGCCAAGTGGGTCGGCCGGCTCCGCCCGGCGGTCGAGTACCCCGAGGAGATGATGATGTTCTTCAGCTTCTACCGCGACGCGATGCCGATGGCGCCGCTCACGCGCGGCCGGCAGCGGCGGAACCTCGACCGCCTCGACATGCTCGTCGCCAAGCTGCGCGAGGGCGGCATCGAGCCGCGCGCGCTCCCCTCGATCGTGCCCGCGTTCCAGGCCTGCCACGCGCGCACCGAGGTCTACGACAAGCCCGACATCGAGCGCGTCTTC
>CAIOCH010000685.1 GCA_903856525.1 uncultured bacterium
GAGATTGCCCGGCGCGAGCGGCTCATCGAGCGGTACCAGGAGACCGTCGAGGCCGCGCGGCGCGATGTCGACGATGTCGCGTCCCGCGTCGAGCCCATGCGCGACGAGCTCGAGCGCGTGCGCGAGGCACGCGACGCCGCGCGGCGTGCCAAGGACAGGCAGGTCCGAACGCCCCTTGAGCGCGAGGTCAACCTGTTCGAGTACACCATCGTGCTCTGGCAGGACCGCCTGTACGCCATCTGCGATCTGTCGACGCGGCCGCGCGACGCCTGCGAGTGGCTGAGGGCGTGGCACCCCCGTCACGTGGTGCCCGAGCGCTGCGCCACGCCGGTGTTCCACTGCAGCCGCGTCAAGATCCACATCGTGCGCACGATCATGCTGCGCGAGGGGGGCGGCATTCCCATCGGCGATGCCGCGAGCCTGCGCGCCAATCCCGAGTTCGCGGCACTCCTTGCGACGCTGGATCCAAGCGAGGATCTCATCGGCCTGGTGGTCTCGCCCGAGTCGTTCGACTCGTTCGCCGCCGTCAAGGAGGCGTTCCTCTCCGCCGGCTTCATCTACAGCGTCGAACCGTGCGAGCAGGCGTTGCCTTCGTACCGCGATGCGTGGATCCCCGGGAACCCACGCGGTCTGTGACGGACGGCCGCGCTCCGCGGTGATTCGCCGACCACTCACTGCGGCACGAAGGTGTACGACCCCTGGTTCTCGGTGGCGATGCGCTCCATGTGCGGGCGTATGGCCGGTTCCTCGGCCGCGGTTCCCGTGACGATCGTGTGTACGACGGTGGGGATCCGCGCCGCGTTGAGCGCGCGCACATGGTCGGGGATCCACGGCGGGATCATGCCGTCGGTCATGAAGAAGATGCAGTCGGGCACGGGTGAGAGCGACTTGAAGGCAAAATTGAACGCGTCGGTGGGATCGGTTCCGCCGTTGCAGCCCTGTTGTGCGATCAGGGCGATGGCGCGGTCACGGTCGCGTTTGGCGTGCATCCAGCCCTGGTCGATCACATGCGCAGTTCCGGCAAAGAACACGATGGAGAACTCGGCATCGTCATCGAGGTCCCGCACCGAGTCGGTGAGCTCCTGCTTGAGGCGATCGAGTTTGGCTCCGCTCATCGAACCCGAGATGTCGACAATGAAGACGAACCGCTTGCCGCCGCCCCGCACGCCGAAGAACGCCGCCTCCTTGGTCCGCTCGCCGCCGGCCCCGATGGCGCTTCCCAGCTGAGCGGCGGGCGCGGTTTCCCGTCGCTCCTCGGCGGTCGCGAGATCACCGCCGCCTCGCCGCAGCGACTCGAAGACCTCCAGCGTGGTGGGCGCGTAGCGCTTTCCGTCGAGGATGAGCTCGTGCGCCTCGCGCCGCCACGGAACGGTCCATGGGCTCGCACCCGTCGGCGGCTCCGCGAAACGCGGAGGTTCGCCGCCGAGCGGCATGCGCGTGGAGGGGAAGCGCGACGAAAGCGATGGATCCGTGCGGAACTCGACGGTTCCGCTTCGGTTCTCGCGGCCGATGCCGACGGAGCTCTA
>CAIOCH010000686.1 GCA_903856525.1 uncultured bacterium
CCGTTGCCGAGGTTGCCGGTGGTCACGGTCTCGATGCCGAGCGACACCTTGCCGGCGAGATCGACCGACGGCGAGAGGTTGAAGTTCGCACCGCCCGAGGTGATGTGGAAGGTCGTGCTCTGCCCCGTGTTGTTGAGCGCGCTGGTGCCGTCGATCTTGATCGAGACATCGAAACCATCGCTCGAGACGCGAGCAGCCAGGCCGTCCGTAGTGGCCGAGGTGCCGTTGATCAGGACGGTGGCGTTGCGGCCGGCGTCCTTGAGGTCATCCACGCTGGTCGCCGACGACGACGAGCTGAAGATGAAGTTCGTGCTGTTCTCGTTGGCGAGCTCCTTGACGCGCACGAACGCATCGGCGCCGTAGTCGGTGGAGTTGATCTGGATGCGGTCGGTCGCGCTGCCGTTCTGGACGGCCGACACGCCGATCGAGTCCTTGAAGCTGTTGATTGCCGCGAGCATGTTCGTCTGGGTGGTGCCCTCGGCGAAGGTGAACTGCTGCACACCCTTGGTGCCGGTGATCTCGAAGGTCACCTCGCCGGAACCGCCGTTGCCGAAGGTGGCGCCGGTCGAGAGGAACACCGCGCCGGTCTGCGCCGACTGCAGCACGGTCACGGTCACGGCGCGAGCCGTTCCATCCGAGGCGAGCTTGGCGGCGTTGACCGTCACGTCCGAGAGACTGGCCGACTGACCGCTGACGGTGTAGTCGAAGTTGCCGTTCAGGAGCTTGGTGCCCTGGAAGCTGGTGGCGTTGGCGATGCGGTCGATCGTCTGCAGGATCGAGTCGATCTGCAGCTGGTTCGCGTCGCGCTCCTCCTGGGAGACGCCGGCCTCGTTGGCGGTGGCGCCCACGAGACCCTGGAGCTCGACGAGCATGTTCGAGACTTCCTGAAGGCCGCCCTCGGCGACGTTCATGACCTGCTCGGCGCGCTGCGAGTTGGTGATCGCGCTGTTGATGGCCGACTTCTCCGCGCGGAGGTTCTCCGACGCGATGAGGCCTGCCGGATCGTCGGCGCCGCGGTTGATGCGGAGACCGGTCGAGAGACGCTGCAGGTTGGCAGCGAGACCCTTGTTCTGGTTGCCGAGCACGCGCTGGGCAATGAGCGACGGGATGTTCTGGTTGATGCGACTCATGACTGCACTGTCCTCCGTGATTTGCCGGGACTCCGGCGGTGTTTCTCGACCGCCCCCGCCTTGGGGCGTTCGCGCCCTCCGCGTTCGCGGTGGTCTGCCTGGGTTGCCCGCCGGGTCCTCCGTCGGGGTCCGAACGATTGTGAAGGCGCGTCCTGCACCGTTTGTCCGGGGCTGAGGTCCCCGACGCGGTTGAGATCGGAGGGGCAACAGGCCGACTTCACGCACAGCCCGCATTTCCCGCCCGAAACGCGCCAACTCCACGCGGATGGGGAAAATGCCCGCCGATGCTGCGTCCACGGAGAACCCCGTCGTGCAGCGTGGAGGGGTTACCGCCCCCGTTCCCCGAAGCTCCACCGGCAAGGTTGAGGAAAAACAACGCGCGCCCGGCGGGTTGCCGGGCGCGCGTGGGGTCTATGCGGTTCGTGCGGCCTGCGCCGTTGGCTTACTGGAGGAGCCGCAGCACGTTCTGCGAGCTCGAGTTGGCCGTGGCGAGCACGGATGTTCC
>CAIOCH010000687.1 GCA_903856525.1 uncultured bacterium
TGGAGGACGGCCGCGTGGTCGAGCGCGGCACGCACGACGAGCTCATGCGATCCAGCGGCTGCTACGCGAACATGGTCGTGCTCCAGACCGACACACGCCGCGAACGCGAACCCCCACCCACCGGTACCTGATCCGCCGTCGGGACCCGGCGGTGCCGACCCGTCGGTGCCCGAGACCCGTCGGTGCCTGACACGTGCCAGTCGGTGCCAGTGAGTGCACGACACGTGCCAGTCACCGGATCTCCACAGCGCCAGTGCCCTCCCAACCGCGGCTTTTTCCGCGGATTGGCGCCCATCGCGGCGTGCCGTTCGGTGCCGTGATGTACCCGACACGTGCCAGTCACGACTGGAAGGGTCCGCCGCACTCGCTGCACACCGTCGCGCCCGTGCGACGCGGGTACCCGCAGGCGGGGCAGGAGCCGCGGGACCAGTCCCGGCGGAACCGGCGGGTGAGGAACAGCACCGCCCACGGCCCGCACAGCCAGAACAGCGCGGTGGTGCCGACCAGGATCGACCAGAACGTGGGCAACGAGCAGTAGCAACTCTCGTTCCGGCGCGCGAGCGCGTAGAGGGGAATGGAGAGCGCCAGCTCGACCGCGGTGCCCGCGAGGATCCACCGCACGAATCGCTGCAGGCCATTCGGATCGCGCGTGCTCCCCGATGACCACAGGACCACGCACCAGCACGCACCGGCCGCGATCCACACCAGCACCAGCGCCACCGCAACGATGCCGGGTTCACCCAGCAGCTCGAGATGTTCAAACGAGGTCGACTGTCCCGGGTCCGCCACCGCCAGCAGCGCGCCCTGCAGCAGGGCGAACAAGAGCCCACCCGTCAGGAACAACGCCATGAAGATGGCCGCAACCACGCTTGCACGCAGCGAGTGTCCGCTCGCCGTGAGACTCGGCCGTCCCACGAGCGGCGCGACGAACGCAACCTGGGTGCCGGCGATAGCCGCGGCAATGCCCACCAGCTCGAGCCCGACCACCGCATCGCCATGCCACGGGTGAAAGACACCCCACGCGCGCCGCACCGCCTCGAGCGCGTCGAGCGGACCCTCCTCCGCAGCCACGAGCGGCACCACGATCAACGCCTGCAGGGCAACCGCCACCACGAACAGCACCGCGAACACGATGGCGAGCGCCGCCACCCGGTTGCGGCGCGGGAGGATCACCGCTGCAACTCCAAGGGGCCGACCACCGTTCCATCCGCGATGGCGTAGACGTCGTTTCCCCCGGCCGGCGCGATGCGCAGGCCCCGCGTGAACTTCGAGAACGCGGGCAGCACCACCGTCCGCCGCGCGCGGTCGACGACGAACGCCGGCGCCTCGACGCTGCGTGCCCCACGCGCCACCGAAAGCACCGGATGCAGGTGGCCCGACACCGTCCAGCTCGCGGCCGCCACCGCCGGCGGCTCGTGCTCGAACCGCACCCCGCCCACGGAGAAACGAGCCCCCACGCGGTCCACCATCCACTCCGGCGGCAGCGCGCCGGAGCCGCGGTCGTGGTTCCCCTCGACCAAACGGATGGGCAGCATGATCCGCTCGCGAAAACGGGCGAAGCGCTCCATCTCGGCCTCGCCGATGCCGTCCGCGTGATGCGTGAGATCACCCACGACCACGATCACCTTCGCGCCCGCGCGCATGGCCGCGCGTCCGAGGCGATCCAGCGTCTCCTCGTCGATACCGTCGGGGCTCGGAACCCCGAACCGGCGGTAGCTCTCGCTCTTGCCCACATGCAGGTCGGCCACGACCAGCGCCCGCGCGGCACACAGGAACAACGCGCGTTCCGGCATGAGCTCGGCATCGATTCCGTCGAACGAGACCGCTGTGTTCGGCATCGGCCGCATCCTACCGCGCCGCTCCTCCGCGCATGATCGCCTCCAGCCGCGCCAGCACCGACTCGGTGGAAAGCGTCGTCCCCAGCCGATCCGCCACGAGGGGGAGGCCGAGCGGCGTTGGGCGCGGCGGACGCGTGACCCGCAGCGGCCCACGCGCCAGCGCGTCGAGCGTGCTCCCCAACCGTCCGCCCTCGAACTGCCGCTCGATCACCTCGCGCTCCGACTGCCGCAGCAGCAGGTTGTGCGGATCGAACTCGCGGAGGACATCGAAGATCAGCCCAGCGCCCGCCTGCACCTGCCGCCCCGACCGCTCGGCACCCGGGTACTTCTGGAACACCAGTCCCGCCACCCGCGCGATGTCGCGGAACTGCCGGCGCGACAGCTCGCCGAGATTGACCGCCTCGAGCAGATCCTCCGCCATCCGGTCCCGCGCGAAGAGACTCGGCCCCAGCAGCTCCTCGAACGGGAAGCCTGGCTCACCCATGAGCTCGATTCCATAGTCGTTCATCGACACCGCGAACGTCGCGGCCCGCGCCCGTGCGAACCGCAGCGCGAGGAGCACCGCGAGCCCCTCGTGCACCAGCCTCCCCGCGAATGGGTAGATGAAGAAGTGCGCGCCCTCGCCGGTCCCGCACAACTCGACCAGCGTCTCGTCCGGCGCCGGCAGCGCCGACAGCGCCATCTGCTCGCGCAGGACCGGCTCCGCGAGCCGCATCTCGGGCTCGCGAAACACGCCCTGCCGCGCCTCGTCGAGCGAGCGCCGCACCGCCGCCCCCAGCGCAGTCGACAGCGGGAAACGCGAGCCGTTCCAGCGCGGCACCAGATCGGCGCGACGCGCCTTGCGCACCCACGCGGTCATGTCGTGCACGCGCACGAACTCCACCACCTGCCCTGCGAAGTGGAACGCGTCGCCGGGCTCCAGCCGCGCGATGAAGCTCTCCTCGATCGAACCGATGCGGCGCCCGCCCGCGAACGCCACCGAGATGCTCGCATCGGCGCTGATGGTCCCGATGTTCAGCCGATGGAGCTGCGCCGCCTTGCGCCCCGCGATGGCAAAGCGACCCGTGTCATCGCACGCAATGCGGTGGAACTGCGGATACGCCGCGAGAGTCCTGCCTCCGCAGAGCGCCAGTTCGACGCACCAGTCGAACTCCTCGCGCGCGAGCGACGCGAAGCACGCGGCGGTGCGGACCTCGTCAAACAGCGCATCCGCCGTGAAACCCCCGCCGAGCGCGCGGGTGACGATGTGCTGCACCAGGCAATCGAGCGGCGCGCGCCAGCCGTGGCGCTCCTCGATCTCGCGGCGCACGACCGCATCGCGTGCCGACGCGATCTCCACCAGCTCGAGCGCGTGCGTGGGCACGCACAGCACCTCGCACCGCGCGCCGGGCCGATGCCCGCTGCGCCCCGCCCGCTGCACGAGCCGTGCCACGCCCTTGGGCGAGCCGATCTGCACCACGCGCTCGACGGGCGAGAAGTCGACGCCGAGGTCGAGGCTCGATGTCGCCACCACGATGCGCAGCGAGCCGTCCTTGAGCCCCGCCTCCACGCGCTCGCGCTCCTCGCGGTCGAGCGATCCATGGTGGATCGCCAGCCGGTCGCGCCACTCGGGCCGCTCCCACGCGATCGCGGCGTACCAGCGCTCCGCCTGCGAGCGGGTGTTCGTGAAGACCAGCGTGGGCACCGCTGGATCGAGCCACTCCACCAGCGGCTTGAGCATGGTCAGTCCGAGGTGCCCGGCCCAGGGGAATCGCGCCACCGAATCCGGCAGCAAACCCTGCACCGAGATCTCGCGGGGAATGTCCGCGTGCACCACCGCCGCATCACGCCCCATGCCCACCAGCGTGCGGGCCGCGTCGTCGACATTGGCGATGGTTGCGGACAGCCCCCAGGTCCGCATCGCGGGCGCGATCGCCCGCAGTCGCGCCAGCGCCAGCTCCACCTGCACGCCGCGCTTCGAAGCCAGCAGCTCGTGCCACTCGTCGACGACCGTCAGACGCACGCCACGCAGCAGCTCCTCGGCACGGTCGCTGGCGATGAGCAGGTTCAGCGACTCAGGCGTCGTGACCAGCACCGCTGGCAAGCGCTCGCGTTGCCTTGCGCGCGCGCGCGCGCCGGTGTCACCCGTGCGCGCGCCGACCTCGAACGGGAGCCCTAGTTCCTCCACAGGCGCCCGGAGCGCCAGCTCGATGTCGCGCGCCACCGCCCTCAGCGGCGTGATGTAGAGCACCGCGAGTCCGTCACCACCGCGCGCATCGACACCGCCGCCCGTCAGAATCTCGTCGAGCACCCCCAGGTACGCCGCGTAGGTCTTGCCGCTCCCCGTCGGCACATGGATGAGTCCGCTCTCTCCCGCGCGCACGCGCGACCATGCCTCGCGCTGGAATGCGTGCGGCGTCCATCCACGAGCTGCGAACCAGCGCTCGGCGATGGGGGCGGATGCCGTGACCACAGACGTCATGCGCGGCATCGTAGGTGCCGCAGGCGCGACGATCCGCTGCGCACCCGCCCTGCCACCGAACTCAGGCGCGTCCGACCGACAGGATCGTCAGATCATCCTCGCGCACACCCGCGGCGAAGCGATGCACCGAATCGTGCAGCCGCGCCACATCATCGCCCACGCCTCCTGCGCCGCGAAGGGCCTCGAGCACGCGTGCGACCCCGAACTCCTCTCCCGCAGCCGACTTCGACTCGCGAACTCCGTCGGTCACCAGCACCAGGCGCTCACCCGCCGCAAGCTGCAGTCGCATGGAGCTGTACCCGGAATCGGGCATCGCCCCCACCACGAATCCGCCGCTCTCGGTGGGAAGTTCGACGTACTCCGCGCCACCGGCGCCCACGCGGAAGACGTGCCCGTGCCCCGCGTCGCAGATCTCGACCGTTCCATCGGCACCCACCGCGGCCACGAGGAGCGACGCGAAATCGCACGGCTCGCTGTGCTCGTAGAGGAACTCGTTGAGTGCCGCGAGCGTGACCGCGGGATCCTCCACGCGCCCGGCCGCCGCGTGCAGCCAGGCCTGCGCCGCACTCATCAGCAGCGCGGCTCCGATCCCATGCCCGCAGACATCGCCGATCCAGACGAGCGTCGAGCCATCGGGTCGAGCCGCCACACCCACGATGTCTCCCGACACGCTGGCGCCGAGGCTGGCCTCGCTCGGCGGCGCCGCGGGAACCGACTCGAGCGCCCACGCGATGGTTCCAACGGTGCCTGTACGCGGCGGCAGCAGATTGCGCTGCACCGTGGCCGCACGCTCGAAGTGCGATCGCAACTCACCGAGCTTGCGGTACTCGATGCTGTCGAGGACCAAGCCGCACACGGCCGCAGCCACACCCACGAACTGGGCGATCTCGTCACCCACGAGCCCCGACTTGTGCCGGGAGTCGCAGTAGAGGAAGAGCTCCTCTCCCGATCGCACGGGCACGCGCGCACAGACCATCTCGGTCACGCCCGAGCCGATGATGCTCTCCGCCAGCCGGATCTGCTGGTGCTGCGAGAGATGCGCCACATGCGCGGGATCACGCGCCGCCTGCAGCACGGTGCGGCTGATGCCCCCGATGTCGGCGCCGACATGCGCGACGATCGACACGCGCCCGTCGGCTCCCGCGCCGTCGCCGCGCACCAGCAGTCCGCGCTCGAGGCCGGCCGCACCGACCACCTGCCGCAGCAGCGCCTGCGCCATCTCCTCACGGCCGCCCTCCGCCGCCTGCACCCGCATGAGCTCCCGCAGCGTGCGGACCAGCTGCGGCGTGCCGCGCTTCTCCTCGAGCAGCACCGTGCGCACCGGATCCGAGCCAGCCACCGCGAGATCGGTGCGCAGGCGCGCGTACACCCGGTCGACGCGCATGCGCACCGGTCCGAAGTGCACCGCATCGCCCTCGCCGATCGGTGCGGGAATGCCCGCGATCAGCCGCACGCCGTTGACGCGCGTGCCGTGCTTGCTGGCGCGGTCCTGCACCGTGAGCCCGCCGTCGCCGTACTCGAGCACCGCGTGCTCGCGCGACACCGACTGGTTGTCGAGCGCGACCCCGCACTCCGCGGCGCGGCCCACGACCAGGCGCTCGCCGCGCGCGATGCGCAGGGGCGGCACGCCCATGTCGTCGGGAAAGCCCAGTTCGAGCGGAGACTGCGGACGATGCTGCGGGTTCACGGCGCGGATGGTAGCGAGGCCACCGCGCGCGATGCGACCTCGCGCACAGCGGGCATGATGTTCCACTCGGCGAACACGAAGAGCTCGAGGTGCCCGCCGTCGAAGCGGTAGCGCGGCGGCTGGCCGAGCGCGGTCCACAGCGCCTCCTGGGCGGGCGTCGGCACGATGATGTCGATGTCCGCGGTCACGCACACCACAGGGCAGCCGCGCAGACGCTCCGCTGCGGCCAGGCTGTCGAACCGCGAGGTGGCGGCGAACGCACCGCGGAATGCTGGCTCGTCGATCGGCAGATCGCCGAACAGGATGCGGCGGATCGACGACTCCGCCGCCACATCGAGCAGCGATCCACCTCCGGCCACGAACAGCGCCGCATCGCAGTCGATGCGTCCCGTGGCCACCACGCCCACGCCGAGCAGCGCACCGAGGCTCTCGCCCACGAAGATCACGGGCTTGCGCGCGAGCGACTCGTCGCCGCTCCGCAGTGCCTTGACTTCCCGACGCGCGAGTTCCGCGGCACGGCAGACCACCGCGTCCACGGCGCGGCCCACGCGGGCGCCGCGGTCCCCGAGATCCGCCGGATTCCCCGCATCGGCACCGCGGAGCTCCGCGAGCACCGCACTCACCAGCGGTGGCGCGACGACCACCACGTGCCAGCCGTCGCCGCGCAGGTTGCGCTCGCAGGTCGGCGACGAGTGGGATCCGAGGATTCCCGGCATCAGCACGCAGACGCCCTTGACGGGATCGTTCGGCGATGCGGTGCGCACCCGCACCCATGCGTCGTCGTCGTCGGGGCCGGAGGGGGCGGTGCCCAGTGCGGACTGCGCAGTGCCAGCCACGGAATGCGCGGGGATCTGCGACACGACCTCCGCGGATCGGGAGCGCGCGGAGATGGACTTCTCGCCGAGCACGAACGGATCCGGCGCATGCAAGCGCACGCACGCAGACAGCGCCGTCATCAACAGCAAGGGCACGCACCTCGTCCAGCGCTTCATGCAGACCTCCGCGTGATCCGAGCGTACGCGACACCCGTTCCCACCAGCACCATGCCGCTCGCGAA
>CAIOCH010000688.1 GCA_903856525.1 uncultured bacterium
CATCGACGTGAACCTCGCCGGTGGCATCAACCCCGCGCTCTCGTTCACCCTGCCCATGCGGGTGCGCCTGAGCTCGGGCCATGTGATGACGACCGACGTGGTCTTCAACGGCAACAACGGAGCGGTGCGCGACATCCAGATTCCCGTGCGCGGCGACTACACCTGCATGAGCGTCAAGGATGCAGCCCACACGCTGAGCGCGGCACAGTCGATGCCCGTGGTCGGCACCAAGTACGTCGTGCCCGCCATGGCGCTCGTCGGTGGCGACTCGAACGACGACAACATCGTCGACGTGCTCGACTTCGGCTCGTACGTGTCGGACCGCGGCGTGGGCAAGAACGCGCTCAGCCGCAGCAACTTCGACCGCAATCCCGTGGTCAACAACGCCGACTTCACCTACATCGGCGTGAACTTCCTGCGCACGGGCGACGCCTGCGGCGGTGGGTTCACGGGCGGCGCGCCGCGCGAGCGCGTGTCGGTGAAGGACCTTCGCCGCGCCGGCCTCGGCCACATGGTCGATGCCGACATCAACGGTGACGGCTGGGTCGATGCCGCCGACATGGCACTGGCCATGCAGGGCATCTACCGCCGCGACGGCGTGGCGGTCCCGCAGGGCGCCGAGGAGCTCGAGTCGACGGACTGGTGATTCCCGCGCGGGCCGGGTGTCCGGCCGGGCGGACAAACCCGCAACGCATGCAGTCTCACGGGCCCGCGGCCGATGCCGCGGGCCCTTTGCATGCACCGCCCACCGATGTCCAGTGACGGACATCGGGAGTGGAGCAGATGCGTTGCCAGAGACGGCGACGGTGGCGGATGTGCGAATCGTATTGCTTCGCCCGAGAATCTCGCGTCCCACGGCACGCCATCGGGGACGCGTGAGAAAATAAAGTGGCGTCCGCTGCCTGAAATCGACAAAGACGATTCTGGGTGCAGGATGCAGTGCAGTACTGCGGGGGTGTCGTCCCCTCCGCGATGCCGTCTTTGTAGAGGTGCAACAGACATGAAGCAGGAAAAGATGATCGGACATCGTCCGTACGCGGGTGTGCTTGCGTTCGCTGCGCTTTGCGCTGGCTTGCCGGGCTTCATCACCGCGTCGGCCCTGGGCAACGACGAATGCACGACCGCCACGGTCGTGGAGGCCGGTGTGCCCGTGCCGTTCAGCACGCTCACCGCGACCCAGAGCGGCAATCCGCCCACCGATGCCCTGTGTCCGAACACGTCCCTCTTCTGGGGCGGCAGCCGCGACGTGTGGTTCAAGTGGGTGGCGCCTGCCAGTGGCATCGCGCGTTTTTCCACCTGCGATGTCGCGGGCTATGACACCTCGATGGTGGTCTACGCGGGCGACTGCGGCAACCTGACGCCTGTGGCGTGCAACGGCGACGCCGTCGACTCGACGGGCTGCCAGGACCTGCATGCCGAGGTCAAGAACCTCGAGGTTCTGGGCGGAACCACCTACTACATCCGCATTGGCGGATACGACGGCGCCGCGGGCGCCGCGACGTTCACCCTGACCTACTCCCGTGTGGGCGCGTGGGGCTCGAACGCCAACGGCCAGCTGCGTGTGCCGCTGTCCGCCGGCATGCTCGGCAAGATCGCCGCGGGTGGCGAGCATGCGCTTGGACTGCGTTCCGATGGAACCGTGATCGCGTGGGGCGCGAACCAGCTCAATCAATCGAACGTGCCACCGACGCTCGGCAGTGTGGTGGACATCGCTGCAGGCAGC
>CAIOCH010000689.1 GCA_903856525.1 uncultured bacterium
CGCCGGCCTCGCCGTCCACGGTGAACCGACGCATGCCTGCGAGTCCGCGGCGCTCGTCCTCACCGAGCTCGATCTGCTTGCGCGCCAGGATGACCGCGCCGAAGAGCGCCATCAGGAGCACGACACCCGCGATCTCGAGCCCCGCGGGGAACTTCGAGACGAGATCCACGCCGACCTGCCGGCCGTTGTCCGGCGCGAGGTCCGCGGGCAATTGGAACGTGGCGCTGGCGCCATCCTGCAGTCGGGCGGTGACCGTGGCACTGGCGGACTCGAACGACTCCACCGAGGCGACCTGCGGATTGGCCCGCTTCGCCGTCTCCAGCAGCAACTTCGGCATGGCGGCGAGCCGCTCCCACTCGCGGACCTCGCCATCCGCGGCCGAGACGTCCATGGTGTTCTGCCGCGCCTGCTGCGCATTGGGAGAGAAGTAGGCGTTGGACAGCACGGCGAGCATCACGAAGCCCACGACGATCGCGGAGAGCGGCTCGCGGGGCATGCGGTCGTACCATGCGTCGTTGGCACCCTCGACGGGAGACTGCTGGGCCAGCATGAGCACGAACATGTAGGTGATCAGGATGGCACCCGCGTAGACGATCACCAGCGAGAACGCCATGAACTCCGCGCCGAGCAGCAGGAACATGCCGGCGGTGGCGATCACCACCAGCATGAAGTAGAGCGCTGCGAAGACGGGCCGCGGATGCGTGATCATGCGCACTGCCCCCGCGATGGCGAGGAAGCCGAAGATCACCGGAAACACCGGTGGTACGCCCGCGCCCTCCGCCGCTGGTGCGGCGCGACGAAGCACCTCCACGAACAGCATCGCGAAGCCCGCGAGCCCGATCACCGTGCCGGCGATGCGGAGTCCCCGCCGACCGGGCTGGATCAGGAGCGCGAGGCCGGCGGCGCAAACGGCGGCGGCCGTGGACAGAATCACTGCAGGCGAGGCCGCGGGCTGGGCCTCGAGCAGTGTCAGCATGTGGGGAAGGTGTGACGACATCGGATGGCTCGGGCGTCCGAACAGGCAGAGACCACGTCCACAGGCCTTGGTCGACCGCCCATGGGCGCGAGACACGGTCTCGAGACCCTGGACGGCAGCCCATGCCCGTTGGTGATGCGTACGGTGCATCGCCGGCGGGCGAGGTCTGCTGGAACGGCTGCAGTCCCGAAGTTCTCGGTCTCGTCCACCCGCGCGACCACCGCGCGGGGGGCTCCACCAAGCGAGGTGCGACCCGTCCCATGGGCGACCGACAGTCGATCGCCGAAGGGGGGAATGTATGGGTGTCGGCTGTTTCCCGCAACCAAGGCGGAACCGCACGGCTGTCGCGGGCGGTAGCATCCGACCTCCATGCAATCGCCGCTGCGGCGCGCCCTGCCCAACGCCATCACCATGCTGCGGCTCGTGCTGGCCGTGGTGTTCTTCGTGGTCCTGGAGGCGATCGACCGCACGGCCCCCGCGGAGCGCATCGCGTGGCTCGGAGCGTGGGGAATGGGGCTCTTCGCCACCGCCGCGCTCTCGGACATCCTGGACGGCCACCTGGCCCGGCGCTGGGGGGTGGTCAGCACCTTCGGCCGCATCATGGATCCGCTGGTCGACAAGACCCTGGTGCTTGGCGGGTTCATCTACCTGGCGTCGCCGCTGTTCGCACCCATCCCCGAGTACAGCATGCTCGGATCAGGTATCGCTGCATGGATGGTGGTGGTGATCCTGCTGCGCGAGCTGCTGGTCACCGGCCTCCGTTCGTACATCGAATCCCGCGGCATCCCATTCCCAGCCGACTGGTCGGGCAAGGTCAAGATGTTCGTGCAGTCATTCTGCGTGGGCTGTTGCGTCTACGTCGGCACCCGCGTGGATCCATACGGATGGCAGGTCTTCCTGCGTGACGCGTCCACGTGGGCAACGGTGGTGCTCACCGTGCTCAGTTCGATCACCTACATCCACCGGGCCATGCGGCTGCCTGCGGAGAAGCATCCATGAGCGCACGTATCGGCGGTGGCGGCATCGGAATCTGGCTGGTGACGGGCATGGGTCTCGGGCTCATGCGGCCCGCTCCCGGCACCTGGGGTTCCCTTCCCCCCGTGGCCCTCGCGATGCTGCTGGCCTTTGCCGGTACCGATCCGCGGCACATCGACATGGCGCTGGCGGCGATGGGGCTTGTCTTCGGCCTGTCCTGCCTCGTCTGGGGCGAGCTCGCCGAGAAGTCGTTCGGTCGCAAGGACCCGGGAGCGGTGGTTGCAGACGAGGTCGCCGGCCAGTCGCTTGCGCTCATGTGGCTCCCGTGGTCCGGCAACAACGCGCGCATCATCGCCACCTGCGCCATCGCCTTCTTCGCGTTCCGGCTGTTCGACATCGTCAAGCCACCGCCCGCACGCGGTTGGCAGCGATTTCCCGGCGGGCTCGGCATCCTGATCGACGACCTCGTTGCGGGCCTGTACGCGCTGGTGGCCACGCAGATCCTCGTGCGGGTGCTCTGGTGAACCATGCGGGAGTTCGAGCTGCTCGACCGCATCTTCGCCCAGAACGGCTCCCTGCCGGATCATGTTCTTCTTCCGCCCGGCGATGACATGGCGCTGCTCTCGCTTGGCGGATGCACGCAACTGCTCGCTGCGGCAGACAGCGTGATCGAGGGGCGTCACACCCCGCGGGGCATCGACCCGGCGGTGATCGGGCGCAAGGCCGTGCTGCGGAACGTGAGCGACGTCGCCGCCATGGCCAACGCGCGGCCCGTGGCCACCATCGCCACCGTCGTCCTCCCGCGCGACATCACACAGGAGCGCGCATGGCGTCTCTACGAGGGCCTTCGCGACGCAGCCCTCGCATGGAGCGCTCCGCTCGTCGGCGGCGACATCGCAACCACATCCTCCGAGGACCCGTGTGCGCCGATCATCGCCTGCGTGACGATCCTCGCCGTGCCACTCGATCCCTCGAGGCCCGTGGCCACCCGTGCCGCCGCGCGCGACGGCGACCACGTCTACGTGACCGGGAGCATCGGCGGTGCCTGGGATCCAGCGACAGGGCTCGGCCGCCATCTCGACTTCACGCCGCGGCTCGCCGTGGCGCAGGCGCTGTTCCGCGAACTCGGAGACAGACTCGGCGCCATGATCGATGTGAGCGACGGACTCGGACGCGACCTCGGTCACATCGCCGCGCAATCGCGGGTCGCGATCGAGATCGATCTCGCATCGGTGCCCGTGACGCCCGGGTGCCACGTGCGCGAGGCCCTGGGCCACGGCGAGGATTACGAACTCGCCTTCACCGCGCGCGGCGCCGTTCCGACTTGGATCGAGGGAGTCCCGATCGTCCGCATCGGACGCGTCCGCGCAGGCCATGCCGGCGTGGTCGCGCTCGATGGCGCTCGGCATGTGGACATCTCTTCACTCGGCTTCGAGCACGACGGCGGCGGTTCCCGTTCCACGATGCGGCCGAGCGGTGGAGCAATGGGCGGGGGAGTCTCGACATGACCGCGCCTGGTCTCCCGCCGGCCCTGAACCTGCCGCTCGCCTTTCATCTCCGCGATGCGGAGGAAACCGAGCAGCTCGGCGCCGCGCTCGGTGACATCCTCCGATCGACCGCGGCCCATCCCCGCGCCGTTCCCATCCTGCTCGCCGGAGATCTCGGAGCGGGAAAGACCACGCTCACACGCGGGATCGCCGCCGGCCTGGGAGCCGACGACGGCGCCGTGGCGAGTCCGACCTTCACTCTGCGCATGGATCACCACGGCGCGGAGCGTGCACTCACGCACATCGATGCATGGCGCATCGGGCCCGATGATCTCGAGTCGATCGGCTGGGACGAGTTGCTCGCCAGCCGTGCGGTCATCGCCATCGAATGGCCGGAGCGGATCGCGTCGCGCCTACCGGATCGGCACCTCCGCGTTCGGCTTGAACACGCCGCCGCGCCGTCGACCGGAGCGGAAAGCGGGGGGGGCGACGACGACGGGATCGCAGCGGGGCGGTGCTGCACCATCGACGCCGCGGGACTGGACCCGCGCGAGTCGCGCCGCATCGCCGAGGGACTCGCGGTGCTGGTGCGGGCTCCTCGCATCACACCCCCCTGTTGCCCCATCTGTAGCCGTCCCCCGGCGGGGGGGGAAGCCCCCTTCTGCTCGCGCCGCTGCCGCATGGCCGACCTCGGGGACTGGCTACTCATGCGGCACCGCATCGCCGGGTCGGAGACTCCCGAGTTCGACGAGTAGCGCACCGACGCGAGCCGCGACTTCCCGGTTCAGCTGGTCACGTGTGCTCGATCGGCGCGATGGCGAAGATCTGGAACCGATGTCCGATCGGTTGCCAACCGAGGTCCCGGCAGATCCGGTCGCGGAGCTCGACGAGCTGCTTGCTGGTGAACTCGACGCGCCGCCCGGTCTTCATGCACACCATGCAGTCGCGCGGCTCGCGGCCATACAGCAGCTCGTAGTGGGACTGCTTCGCATCGAAGAGCGACTGCGTGATGATCCCCGCGTCGAGCAGCAGCCGGATGGTGCGATACACCGTGGCCTTCGAGACATCGTGCCCGCGCTGGCGAAGGTCGAACACCAGTTCCTCGGCCTCGAACGCGCCGTCGCGGGCGATGATCGCGTCGAGCACGTCGGCGCGCTCCTGGGTGTACTTGAGATCACGGCTCCTGAGGAACCGACGAAACACCGAGCACAGCGGCGCGAACGACTGCATCTGCGGAGTGTCGAGTGGCTCCGCGGGGACTTCGTCAGGGCCTGGCTCGGTGTTGATCATGGGCGAGATGCTACGGACACGACGCGTGCGTGGCCGATGAACGGCGGCGTCGAAAGGACGAACCCGAGGTTCCGGCTTGGGGCACAGGCTTGGGGCACCGTGGAGCGGCGAGTCACGTTCGCCGGATCCGATGGCAAGACCCCGATTTCATGCCAATCCTTAAGGTCCTATAATACATATTACGTTAAGTGGAGTATCCCATTGCCTTCGTTGGAGCCTCGCGTGGCATCCTCCGACGCACTGAGTTAAGTCGGACCTCGCCGTAGACGCCGTCAGCGTGGCGACTGCAGGCCCGCCTTTGCCAGGATCTCGCTGATGCGTTGCCCGCGTGCCGCGTCGCCGGCGGATCGAGCCGCTTGCAAGGCGATCTCCAGCGCGCGGCGCTCGAGCCGGGTGATCTGCGTAACCGAATCGGAGAGTCCCTCGATTCCCTCGAGCGCATCCAGCGCGAGCGCGGGCTGGCCGAGTCCGATCCGTGCCCGCGCGAGCGTCGTGCGGGCGGCAAGACACTGCGGATGCGAACGGCCGAGCTCCCGCTCGATGAGCGGCGCCGCGCGCTCGAGCACCACGACAGCCTCGGCCCAGCGCTCGCGCTCCGTGAGGAATGCCGCGTAGTTGCCGTCATTGGCCAACGTGATGCGGCTGGTCGGACCCAGCCCGCGCAGCGCGGCGTCCATGGTGGCCTTGAACTCCCGTTCTGCTTCCTCGTGCACGCCGAGCAGCGCCAGGCTCTGGGCGAGATTGGCGCTCGCCAACACGGTGCGCGCGTCCGTCGGGCCACCACGGGCTAGGAACGCGGCGCGGTTCTCGCGATACAACTCGACCGCCGCGGACGCCTGGCCCAGCTCGAGCAAGGCTGCAGCCAGGTTGTTCCGCGCGGAGAGCGTGTCCTCGTGCGTCGATCCCAGGATCTCCGCGAGCGGTCCGATGGCGTCCTGGAGGATGGCGCGCGCCTCGCCGCTCTGCCCGAGGGCGAGCAGCACCTCCGCGAGGTTGTTGCCGGCGCGCAGCGTGCTCGGATGCCGGGGCCCGAGCAGCTCGAGCTTGGTCTTGGCAAGCGCGCGTGCGATCGGCTCCGCATCGGCGTAGCGGCCGCGTTCCGCGAGCACGAGGGCGAGCTCCTGCTCCGTCTCCAGTCGGCTTGCAGCGGGCACGCCTGCGATCGATCGCTTGCGTGCCAACGCATCGCGCAGCAGCTCGTCGGCCCGCACGAGGTCGCCGCGTGCCCGCGCGAGTGCGGCCAGGTTGTGCAGGGCATTCGCAGCGGTGAGGTCGTCGCCGCGGGCCGCGTGCTCCAGAGGCTCGCGCGCCGCGTCCAGTGCGCCCGACTCCACGAGCGCGTGCCCGATCGCGTTGTCGATGCCGCGTACGGCAGCACCTTCGATGTCTTCGCCCGCGGCCACCCGCAGCTGGCGCTCGCGACGGAACTGCGCGAGCGCCTCGTCGAACGCACCTGTCGCCGCGTGCGCCAAGCCGAGCGCCGAACGCACCTCTGCCTCGACGATCGGATCGCGGTCCTGGCGGCCGAGTTCGAGCTCCGCCTCCGCAAGAACCAACTTGAGGAGCCGTGGATCGAGCCCCTGCGCCACCGCCGGGTCGAGGGCCGTGAGCATCGAGCGGTTCAGCCGCGCGATCTCCCGCCAGCGCTCCGCCTGGCGCGCGCTCTCCACGAGACCGTAGCTGAGTCCGCCCACGGCGACGGTCAGGGCACCGACCGTCACCGCGACCCCGGCGAGCGCCGCCCGATGCCGTCGAACCAGCTTGCGGATGCGATAGCCCGTGGTGGACGGCCGGGCGCGTACGTTGCCGCCGAGCAGCCAGCGCTCGATGTCGTCCGCGAGCTCATCGGGCGTCGTGTAGCGCCGCGACGGCAACCGCTCCAGGGCGCGCATCGCGATCCAGTCGAGTTCATCCTCGAGCGCGGCGCGCACGCCTCGCGGCGCCGTCGCAGGGAGGACACCGCTCGGCCGCATGATGCGACCCTCGGTGATCTGCCGCTGTAGCTCGAGCGCTCCCGCCATGCCTTCGCGATCGGTGACGAACGGCCGGGTTCCCACAAGCGCCTCGTAGAGCATCACGCCGAGCGACCAGACGTCCACGCGACCATCGATGTCGGCCGCACCCGTGGCGATCTCGGGTGACATGTAGGCGGGCGTCGCCGCCGCAGGACCTTGCCTCGTCTCGGTGCGCAGCGCATCGAAGCCCACGAGCTTGGCCACGCCGAAGTCGATGATCTTGGGCTCATCGGTCGCCGTGGCGTCGGGGCCGCCACCCGCTGCCCGCACGAGGACGTTCGCAGGCTTGAGGTCGCGGTGGAGGATGCCCTGCCTGTGCGCATAGCCGATCGCGCGACAGACCAGCACGAACATGCGCATGCGCGCCTCGAGCGTGTCGCGGTGGCGGTGGCACCACTGGTCGAACGGAACACCGTCGACGAACTCCATCACCAGGTACGGCGCCCCATCGGCGGTGTTGCCCGCGTCGAGGATGTGCGCGATGTGGGGATGCTCGAGCCGGGCCAGCGCGAGCTTCTCCGCCTCGAACCGGCGGAGCGCCGTGCTGCCGAGGGCGCCGAGCCGGAGGATCTTGACCGCCACGGGCCTCACCACAGGGTCGAACTGCTCCCCCTGCCAGACGACGCCGAACGCACCCTCTCCGATCATGCGATCCAAACGGACACCGCGGACGCGTGGCGCGGGAGCCTGCGGCCCCCTGTCCACGTTTCCAAAGAGAAAGTCGGTCGCGCCGTGGGGCTCGCCTGGCTCCATGAGTCGCTTGGAATGTACCCGCGCGCTCCCGGCTTCCAAGAAGGCGGCCGATCAGGCAACCAAAAAGAATCGGACCTGGCGGGACAGATGCACCCGAACGGCCGGGGATCCACTCATGCGATGGTGGTCGCGGAGGCGGCCGTCCCGCCGATCACGGCGCCGGCGAGCGCTGGCTGCGCGCCCGCTGCGGAGGCACCGACCGACGTGCCAACCGATGCGCCCGGGCGGTCCAGGCCGAAGGCCTCATGGGCGATGCCCAGCGCCCGCTGCGCGTGCTCCTTGCCCAGGATGCAGGAGATCTTGATCTCGCTGGTGGTGATGTTGTGGATGGGGATTCCCGCGGCACCGAGCGCCGTGAACATGCGGCTTGCCACACCCACGTGGCTCTTCATGCCCGTTCCCACGACCGAGATCTTGGCCAGGCCGATCTCGATCGCCAGTTCACCCGTGCCCACGCGGTCGAGCACCTGCGAAGCAGCGATCTTCACATCCGCAAGATCACCGTGATCGACGGTGAACGAGATCGATGCGATCTCGCCGAACTCGGTCTGCATGATGTCGTCGACCATGATGCCGGCCTTGGCGACCGCCTCGAACAGCATGCCCTGCACGCCGGGATTATTCGGGATGCGGCGCAGGCTCACGCGACCGAGGTCCGGCTTGAGCGCGGCACCGACGACCATCACTTCTTCCATCTCGGGGGTCTCCCTGCAGATCAACGTTCCCTCGTCGGGACGCTGGCTGTGACGCACATGAATGGGAACACCGTAGCGCTCGCCGAAGAGCACCGCGCGTGGATGCATGACCTGCGCCCCAAGGAGCGCCAGCTCGAGCATCTCCTCGTAACTGATCCGCGAGAGCTTGGAGGCGGAGGGCACGAGTCGGGGATCGGCCGTGTAGACGCCGTCGACATCGGTGAAGATCTCGCAGCAGCCCCCCTGCTCCGCCACGCGGAGTGCCGCGGCGAGCGCGACGGCCGTCGTGTCGGATCCTCCGCGGCCGAGCGTGGTGATCTCGCCATCGCGGGAGATGCCCTGGAAGCCGCACACCACGGGCACGCGGCCAGCGGCCAGCTCGGCATCCAGCCGCGATCGATCGACACCCATGACGCGCGCGCGTCCGAAGGCGCCGTCGGTGGTGATTCCGGCCTGTCCGCCCGTAAGACTGGCTGCCGGCACGCCGAGTCGCTCGAGCGCCATTGCGACGAGTGCGACCGAGACCTGCTCGCCCGTAGCCATGAGCATGTCGAGCTCGCGGCGGCTCGGGCTGTCGGTCACACGTCCAGCGAGCCCGATCAGCTCATCGGTGGTGTGCCCCATGGCACTGACGACGACCACGACCGAGTGCCCGTCGCGCACGCGCTGCTGCACGCGCGCAGCGCAGCGCGCGATGCGCTGCGGGTCGCCGACGGAGGTACCACCGAACTTCTGCACGAACACGGCCATGGTTGCATCCTTGCGCCGTGGAATCTACACGGTTTTCGGACGCGCGTGGCCGCCAAATCACCGCACCGCGGTGCTCAGGAGACCGCCGCGGCGCGGTCGCGCTCGGCGCGCTCCGCGCGCTTCCGGGCGCTCTCGTCGAGGATGCGCTTGCGCATGCGGATCGAGTTCGGGGTGATCTCCACGAGCTCGTCGGACTCGATGTACTCGAGGGCGGCCTCGAGGGAGTAGTCGCGCGCGCCACGCAGGACGACGGTCTGGTCCTTGCTCGTCTCGCGGAAGTTGGTGAGCGGCTTCATGCGGGTGATGTTGATCACCAGGTCGTTGTCGCGGTTGTGCTCGCCGACGATCTGGCCCGCATAGACCTGATCACCGGGGCGGACGCACATGACACCGCGGTCGGCAAGACCCTCGATCGCGTACGCGGTCACGCGGCCGGCCTCGAGCGACATCATCACGCCGTTCTTGCGCTGCTGCATCACGCCGCGGTTCGGCTTGTACCCGGAGAAGGTGTGGTGCATGACCGCCTCGCCGCCGCTGGCGTTGAGGATGCGCGTGCGCATGCCGATGAGCCCGCGCGCGGGGATCTCGGCCTCGACGTGCATGCGTCCGGCACGCTCCTCCATCTTGAGGATCTCCGC
>CAIOCH010000690.1 GCA_903856525.1 uncultured bacterium
CTCGATGAACCGGTCTATCGAAGCCACCTGGAAGGTTAGCGGCTCGCTCGGCGATAGGCCACGCATGCGCCGCAGCACGAAGCGCACCTCGTCCTCGCCCTCCTGCGCCGTCTCGGGGCTGGCGAACATGCCCTCGATGCGCATGAAGAAGTTGCGTTCCTGCATCTTCTCCGCCACCGAGAACGGGATGAAGATCTCCGCGCTCGAGGTGTTCATGCCAAAGAAGCGCGCCTGCGTGGTCTCCACGATGCCCACGATCATGAAGCGCCGCCCGCCGACGAGCACGGCCTCGCCCACGGGATTGGCGGCCAGGTTGAGCTCGCGGATCGCGTCCTCGTTGATCAGGCACACCTGCCGCTCGCTGTCGATGTCGATCTCGGTGAACGGCCGCCCCTCCTGCACGAAGCGGTTCTGGATCACATGCCAGTCGGGCCAGATGCCCGCGATGGTGATGCCCTCGATGCGCTTGTCACCCGACTCGACATCGAGCCCCACCTCGGTGATGGGCGTGATGGCCTTCACCAGCGTGCACTCGTCGCGGATCGCCCGCGCCTCGTCGGGCTTGAGCAGGATCTTCTCCCACGGATACATGTTGCGCGGCGCGTTGTCGGGCCGGTCGGGAAACACAAAGAACTTGCTCGCCCCCACCGACTCGAACTCGGTGAGTACCTTGGCCTTGAGTCCGGTGAGCGCCGCGATGACCGCGGTGGTGCTGCCCACGCCCACGATGATGCCGAGCGCGGTGAGGAACGCCCGAGACTTGTTGGCCCAGATCTGCGAGAACGCCAGCGAGATCGCCTGCAGCCAGAACAGCGGATTGAGCATCAGCCCACCGCCTTTCCGACCAGGGGCAGATGCCGCCCCGCCACGTCCTGCCCGATCGGCAGGTCGCTCAGCACGCGCCCGTCGCGCAGCCGCACCACGCGCTGGCAGTGCGCCGCCACCTCGTCCTCATGGGTCACGATCACCACGGTCTGCCCCTCGGCGTGCAGCTGGCGAAACAGCGCCAGGATCTCCGTGGTGGTGGCGCTGTCGAGGTTGCCCGTTGGCTCGTCCGCCAGCAGGATCGACGGCTTGTTGAGGATGGCGCGCGCGATCGCCACACGCTGCCGCTGACCGCCCGACAGTTGGTTCGGACGGTGGTCGACGCGGTTCGCGAGACCCACCCGGTCGAGCGCCGCCAGCGCCCGCTGCCTGCGACCGCGCCAGCCGCCCTGCGCGTAGATGAGCGGCAGCTCCACGTTCTCCAGCGCCGTCTGCCTCGGCAGCAGCTCGAAGCTCTGGAACACGAAGCCGATCTCCTCGTTGCGCACCTGGGCGAGCTCCTTGGCGCCCATGCGGCTCACGTCGCGTCCGTTGAGGAAGTACGAGCCTCCCGTGGGCCGGTCGAGGCAACCGAGCATGTTCATGAGCGTGCTCTTACCCGAGCCCGACGACCCCATGATGGCCACCATCTCGTTGCGGCCAATGGCGAGGTCGAGCCCGCGCAGCGCATGGATGGTCTCCACGCCCACGCGGTAGATCTTGGTCAGGCCAACCACCTGGATCAGCGGGCGTTCATGCGGCGACTCAGCCATTCGGCATTCCCATGCCGGCCTTGGCGGCGTCCTCCGCGGTCTCCTCGCGAATGGCATCGCCCTGCTTCAGGCGCTCGAGCACGCGGTACGGGCCGGTCACCAACACATCGCCCTCGCCGAGGCCCTCAAGCACCATCGTGTCGCTCAGGTTCGACGCCCCCGTGCGGATGGGCGTGAGCACCGCCTTGCCGTCGACCATGCGGAACACCACGATCGCCTTCTTGCGCAGCTTGTCCACCAGCGGGCTCTCGGCGACATCCTTGGGCAGATCGTCGAGCTTCTTCTCAAGCAGCGCCTGGCTGGGAATCAGCAAGCCCTGGGTGGTCTCCACCACGATCTCCACGTTGGCGGCCAGCCCCGACAGCAGCGTCTCGCCCTCGGTGAGGTCGAGGGCCACCTCGCACTTGAACCACCCGCCCTGCCCGCTGCCCGCGCCGCCGGCCGACGATCCGAACGACTGCTCGGTGCCGCGCGACAGCGCCACGCGGTCCACAGCGCCCTTGAACTCGCGGTCGCGATAGGCGTTCACGCGCACGGTCGCGGGCTGCCCCGCCTTCACCCGCGCCACATCGCTCTCCGCCACCTTCGCCTTCAGCCGCACCGAACCGAGGTCGGCGATGGTGAGGATCTTGGTGCCCGCATTGTTCATCGTGCCCACCACCACGAGCTCGCCCTGCTCGGCGTTGAGCTCGGTGATCTGCCCATCGATAGGCGCGGTGATGGTGGTCTTCTTGAGGAGCTCGCGTGCCCGCGCGATGTTGGCCTCGGCCGCCGCGAGTGAACTCTCGATCACCGAGAGCCCCTCCTTGGCCGAGGCGATCTGCGCCTCAAGGTCGCGCACCCGCGCGATGGCGTTGTCGAGGTCGGCGCGGCTCACATCGCCCGTCTTGAAGAGCGACTCCTGCCGCTCCAGCGTGGCGCGCGCGTTGGCCAACTGCGACATGGGGCTCGCCAGCCGCTCCTGCTCGGAGCGCAGGCGGAACTTCTCGCCATCACGCTGCGCCACCTGCGCGTCCATCGACGCCTGCAGATCTCGGTCATCGAGCTTCACGACCACCTCGCCCTTGCGCACCGTCGCGCCCTCGCGGAACGGCAGCTCCAGGATGCGCGCGCTCACCTCGGCCGACACATCGACCTTGACCTCGGGGTCGAGCTCACCGGGCGCCGACACCGTCTCCACCAGCTCGCGCTTGGTCACGGAGGCGATCCGCACGGGCAGTGCATCGCCTCCTGCGCCAAAGGACGGCATGAGCGCCAACGCCGAAGGCCCGGCAACCACCAGGCCAACCAGCAGCAGACCGAGCACCACAGCCACGCCAACAAGGAACTTTCGCACGGAGGACTCCCGATTCCGATCCACCGGACCCGAGGCACCGATTGCGGGCGACCTTGGGCGGCTGCGGAAAGGCGAGGGTATTCGGGATTCCACCGCGCAGGTTGCGGATCGCGCGCAAAAGACAACGCCTTCGCGGGCCCGACGGACGTTCCTCGGCGGCGAGCGGCGCCGCGCATGCTGCAACGAAGTCAAAAACACACGGACCCCTGGCCGAGGCCAGGGGTCCGTGGAGTTTCTAGAGCGATTGCTCTCTGACCTGATTGCTCAGGCGATTGCCGTACTCCCCTTCGGGATTACGGGCAGGCGCCCCAGCCGTTCAGGAGGACCGAGAGGTCCGCCGAACCAACGGAACCGTCGCCGTTGAGGTCCGGGCTCGTGCCACCCCAGCCGTTGAGCAGGATGGAGAGGTCGGCCGAACCGGTCACGCCGTCGCCGTTGAGGTCGGTCGGGCACGGCGTGCCGCAACCCGCGAAGTCGCCGTTGAAGGAGACAACCCACTGGGCGGTGAAGGTCGCACCAACGGTCTCGGCGAGGACGTACGCACCAGCGGCGTCCGCGCACGAGAGACGGAGGTAGGTACCCGAGTTCTGACCCGTCACGGCGCCGCCGCTGGGACGGAGACCGTAGCCAGCCTGGTCGGGGATGCTCGGGGTCGCACCAGCCGTGTACAGGTCGGGGCAGTCCATCACGATCACGATGTTGCCGGCCACGCCATCAAGGCAGAGCGGCGGATCGAAGTCGAGGTTGGCGAGGTAGGCGCCACCGGGGATGAGCACTTCACGGGTGTCGATCAGACGGAGGTCGTTGCCGTCGCCAGTGGTCGCGATCTTGTTGCGCGGAGCGCCACCGTCGACGTCCTCATACACGCCGATGGTGGCGGGCAGCGGAAGATCCGAGGCGAAGTTCGCGCAAGCGGTGTTCGCGGCATTCACGGCGCGGCGAATCGAGAAAGCGCCGAAGTTGAGGCAGGTGATCGAGCCACCGATCGCGCCGGCCGGCATCGGACGGGCGTAGCTGTTGACGGTGGTGCCACCGCCGCTGCAGTTCGGGAAGGCCGGGTTGACGGCGCAGGCCACGAGGCCGCCGCCCACGGCAGCCGTCGACGAGACGTACGAGTTCACGCTGGGATCAGCGCAGACCTGGTCAAGGACGTCCGGGCAGCTCGCGGGAGCGCCGAGGACCTCGACCACGTAGTCGTTCGCAACGCCGCTTCCGCAGGGGAGACCCGTGAAGGACGAGGGGGCCACGAAGATGTAGTACGTGCCGGGGTTGAGGCACACCGAGCCGGTCGACGGGCAGTTGCCCGACGCCGTGCCGAGCACGTTCACGCCCGCGCACGCTGCGGTGGTGATGTTGCCACCGAGCACGAGGCCCGTGACAAACGAACGCGAGTAGATGTTGACCGTGACCTGGGTGTCAGCAGCGACATCGAGACGGTAGAAGTCGGTGTCGCGGGTGTTCGCGCCGCTCACCGGATCGGTGAAGGTGGCGAAGGTGCCCTTGGTGCGCGAGCCAACGATGATGGTCTCGGTCTCACCGGCGGCGTTGCAGCCGTTGTTGGTGGCCGAACCGCAGGCCTCGGCCTCGACGCCGGTCTGCGCGGGGAGCGCGCAGGGCTCGGGCATGTCGATGAACACGGTGCAGGTGCCCGGCACGTCGTAGGTGGCGACGCGCACGAGGTACCACTGGTTCTGGACAACGTTCACCGAGAGGTCCGACGCGAAGTTCGCACCAACCTGGCAGTCGGCCGAACCGTCGTCGTTGCAGCCAACGAGGGTGGTGTTGAGCGTGTCGTAGTCA
>CAIOCH010000691.1 GCA_903856525.1 uncultured bacterium
GAGCGGACCCTTGAAGTTGGCGGCGTTGAGGAACAGCGTCCAGCTGAACCCGCCCGTCGGCTGCGGCGCGTTGCGCGCGTCGGTGAGCGGCAGCGCCATGTACGCGTAGCCGAGGAGCTCGCCGTTGGGCGCGCCGCTGAAGGGCAGGCCATCGGGCGGGACCAGCAGGCGGTTGCTGATCTGCGCGATGCCGAGGCGATCGTCGGCGAGCGGCCTGCTGTTGTAGAAGAACGACCAGCCGGGCGACGCGACTTCATTCGTGTAGCAGTCGGTCGTGCCGTTCATGCTGAACTTCGGCGGCCCGTAGTGGAAGCGGTTGCCCGCCCAGTAGCCGAGCCCGCCCTCGAGCGTCTGGAACACCGTGTCGTAGGTCGGCCCGCGCTCCGGCCAGCTGTCGCGCGGCAGCGTGCCGGGCGGGCACAGCGGCTCGGTGGTGTTGTCGGAGTTGTCGGGCAGGATCCAGGTCGACGGCAGACCGATCTGGAATCCCGCGATCGGCCGCGAGATCAGCGGCCACACCGACGCGTAGAAGCCGGCGCCGTAGTGGAACTCCGCAGGCACGCGCTCGGCGCGGCTGGCGATGTAGCCGTGCAGGCCGCGGCTCGCGAGCTCGGGGTCGACGGACGACTGCACGCAGGCGACGGATGGGTGAAGCGTGACGAAGGTGCTCGCTGCGAGGATCGCGGCGGAAGGTGCGGTACGCGTCGGGGCCATGGGTCGGCGCACGGTAGTCGATGCAGCGAGATCCGACGGGCGGGACCGCATGTGTTCGATGGGATCGCAGCCATCGCTTTGCGCGGCGACGGTGTCGCGAAAGCTTGCCTCAGCTCCCCGATGCCTCGACGGCCCACTCGCGAACCCGTGCGCGGCGTGTGCCCCAACCGAAGTGACGCACCGCCAGCATGTCGCCGAGCGGCAACCAGCATCCCACGCAGCACGGCCGCGTGTCGGACGCGCCGCCCGCGCGCGCCCGCCGTACACGCAGCAGCAGCGCGACCAGCATCACAGACGCGATGAGCACCGAAGGGACGGCGAGCGCAACGGCGGTCATGCGGCCACCGTCACGCTCGCTTCGGCTACCCTCCGCGCAACCAGGATTGAACATGTCCATCAGCCCTCCGGTCCTCTTCTTCGTGCTCGGCGCCGTCGCGGCGCTGGTCCGCTCCGATCTCCGCGTTCCGCGCCAGGTCACCAAGCTGCTCTCGCTCTACCTGCTGTGGGCGATCGGCTTTACGGGCGGCGTGAAGATTGCGGCCAGCGGCTTCGACCGCGACGCCATGGTTGCGGTCCTCATTGGCATCGGGCTTTCGGCAACCATGCCGCTCGCCGTCTTCGCGCTGCTTCGGCGACGGCTCGGCGTGCACGATGCCGCGGCAACGGCGGCCACCTATGGCTCGGTGAGTGCGGTCACCTTCCTCACGGCGTCGAGCATCCTCGAGGATGCGGGGATCTCCTACGGCGGGCACATGGTTGCGGTGATGGCGCTCATGGAGTCGCCCGCGATCGTGGTGAGCATCCTGCTGCTCCGCAAGGCGCAGGAACAGGATGCCACCGACACCGCGGCGCCGCGCGCGAGCTGGGGCACCATCCTGCACGAGGCCTTCCTCAACGGCCCCGTGCTCCTGCTGCTCGGAAGCCTCGTGATCGGACTCGTGACGCGGGAGCGTGGCTTCGAGGCATTCAAGCCGCTCTGCAAGGACCTGTTCAACGGCGTGCTGGTGTTCTTCCTGCTGGACCTCGGGCTTCTCGCCGCGCGGCGGCTGCGTAGCTTCCTTGCGCGGGGCTGGTCGCTGGTGGGATATGGCCTCGCGATTCCGCCGGTGGCCGCGGCCGTGGCGCTGGCCCTCGCGCGAGCCTGCGGACTCCCGATGGGCGATGCCGTGCTGCTCGCCGTCCTCGCGTCGAGCGCGAGCTATATCGCCGTGCCCGCCGCCGCCCGCATCGCGATTCCGCGCGCCGAGCCATCGATCTACATCGGCATGGCGCTGGCGGTCACCTTCCCGTTCAATGTGGTCGTGGGGATCCCGCTCTACCTCGCCGCGGCGCGGCGTATGTGGGGCGAGTGAGCCTGCGCGCCGACCCGCCCCGTCAGAGGACCCCTTGAGAGGACACCGTGAGAGGACACCGTGACTCAGTGCGGGCACGCGCCCCAGCGTCCGAGCAGGAGCGCGAGGTCCGCGCCACCCACGATGCCATCAGCATTGAGGTCGCCGCGGGAGCCTCGTCCGCCGACTGCGCCCCACGCGCCGAGCAGCATCGCGAGATCCGCGCCTCCGATCTGGCCGTCGCCGCTGATGTCCTCCGGACACGGTGGAGCGGCGGGCGCCGCCAGTCGGAACCCGATCTTGTAGCTCTGGAAGTCGGGCGCCCAGGTGCTCGAGTGCCAGTACGAGATGGACGACCCCGTGAACACGCCCTCGAAGGTGCCGCCGCGGCGTTCCCGCAGCAGCGTGGGCGCGCACTCCATGTCGTTCCACTGGTACGCGTTGCCGCTCTGGTCGAAGGTGCCGTAGTGGCTCGGGCTGCCGCTGAAGGCGCCGAC
>CAIOCH010000692.1 GCA_903856525.1 uncultured bacterium
CGGGCGGCGGCGGCGTGCATATCTCTGGCACGGCGCGGAGCTGTGGACGCGCGCGACCATCCCGCCGACCAAAGCCCATGACCCAGAGCCCATGACCCAGAGCCCATGACCCAAAGCTCATGACCCACGACCACTTTCCCACCACCCACCAGACCTGGCTGTGCGAACGGATCGGCGTGGCCGACGATGCCGCCCACCGCGCGGTGGTGCAGCATGTGATGCAGCGCTACTTCGAGCCGCTGCGCGCCTATGTCAAGGGCTCGAGCCTGCGCAACTTCGGCGACTCGGCCGACTTGGTCAACGACTTCTTCGCCGCGCGGCTGGGCGACCCGGCCTATCTCGAGCGCTGGATCGACAGCGGCCTGCCCCTGCGCCGCTGGCTGGTGAACGGCCTGCTGTTGCATGTGAGGAACCGCGGCATCGCCGAATCCCGCCGCCGCGCCCGCGGCGACGCGGGTGTGGGCACGTCGGGCGCTGGCGGCGACGCGACCATGTCTGTCGAGAGCGTGGAACCGGGCGCCCTCGAGGCGCTCGAGCGCGCCTGGGCGATCGGCCTGGTGACCGAGGCGCACGACCGCGTGCGCGCGGGGCTCATCGCCGAGCGCCGCGAGAACTGGTGGGAGTGCTTCCGCCTGCACGTGCTGCACGGGCTGCCGTACGCCGACGCCTGCCCCATGGCCGGCGTGTCGACCTCGAACGGCGCCAACATCGTGCGCGCCGTGGGCAAGCGGCTTGCGGCGATGCTCTCGGAACTACTCACCCGCGAGGGCGTGGCCGAGGCGGACATCGACGCCGAGCTCGAGGTGATCCAGCGGCTGGTGCGCACATGAGGTCCAAGCCGGACTGGGCGCACGCCGTGGGAGTCGCGCGGACCGAGTTGCGGGGGATCCGCCGCGCGCGGCGCTCTCCGTGGGCGATCGCAGGATTCTCGGGAATCCTCGCGGCAGGCTTACACGCCGCGGGAACGAGCGCATCTCTCGACGCCGCGGTGGATGTCCCATCCGCGCGAAATCGAGAGGTGGAGTCGATGAAGTTCGCGAAGTTGACTGCGGTCGGTGCGGTGGTGGTGGCGGCACGGTCCTTTGCGGGTGGCGAGGTGCCCGCGGGGTGGATGGAGATTGCCGACAGCAGCACACAGATCACCCATGAACAGGGTGAGAACGGTTGGAGCTACTGGTTCACCGCGGGCGATGGCTCCAAGCTGCAGCCCATGCAACCATCGGTCTTCGTCGGCGCCACAGGCGGATTCGAGTTCATCGTCTGGTCGACGTCGCCAACGATGGGCTGTGCGAGCGGAATCACCGTCTGCCATGTGCTCAGCTCACGCAACCTGAGCACCGGAGCGACCAGAAACGACATGCACGGAAATGCGGAAGCGTGCTGCACGCCGGGCTCGGGTCGACAGGATCCGATCCTCCGCTGGGATGCTCCTGTTTCGATTCCGGCTCGGATCGAGTTCTTCGGCCAGTATGCCGTCGTAGGAGGGGGCGACCAGCCCATTACGCTCGGAGTCAACGGCGTCCCCGCACTCATCGCCAATGAGCAGGACTTCGGGACAGGCGGGGCAACCGTCACGCTCGATCTTGCGGCCCTGTCCAGCCTCACGCTCACACACGAGCGTTGTACGCCGTTCACCTTCAAGGTCC
>CAIOCH010000693.1 GCA_903856525.1 uncultured bacterium
ATCGTGAGCGCCACCGCCACGGGCCGCGCCGCCGTCGCCACCGAGCGGAACAAGCGAAGTCCGCGCCCGAGGTTCGTCGCATCGATCACCACCAGCAGCGCATCGGGTTGGCAACCCTCGAGCCGCCCGCCGAGGCAGTCGCGGCAGAGCTTCGACTCGGGCAGCTCGAGATCGATGGCGTACACGCCCGGCAGGTCGACGAGCTGCAGCTCGGTGTCGTCCAGCGAGCACGTCCCGACGCGCGCCTCGACGGTCGATCCGGGGAAGTTCGCCGTCTTGGCGCGCACACCGCAGAGCCGATTGAAGAGCGAGGTCTTGCCCACGTTCGGGTTGCCGACCATCGCAACCCGCAGCGGGGGCGTCGGGAGGAGAGTGCGCTGCGAGGTCATTGCGGCATGGCCACTAGTGCGTGGGACCCTCGCCTCGTTCGCGGCAGCCCGTCTCGGGGCAATCGCACGGACGGGTGAGGATGCGCTTGGCGAGTTCCGGGGAGAGTCCGAGCCTGGTCGCGTCGAGCTGGATGATGCACGGCCCCCCGGCGCCGGCGCGGCAGACCGTGAAGGTGCACCGTTCGTCCAGTCCCATGGCCTGCAGCACCGCGCGGTCCTCGTCCGACAGGCTGGCACCAGCCACCATGGCACGATCCCCACGCTTGAGTTGCGTCAGGGGGAGTCGGATGGGGGCGGGTTCGGCCATGAGCGGCGGCATGCGGGATGGGAAAGCATATTGCGACTCAGTCGCAACTGCAATCCATCATTCGGGCATCCATGTTCTCGGACGCTCGCGCTCAAGTCGCACCCATGCCAAGCCGATACCGCGCGACATGAGGGGAGACGCATGAGGCTCTGGTTCCGCAGCATCGCTGCGCTGCTCGGCCACGATTCGGGCGGCGGCGACGCATCGGTCGCATCGATCCTCCGTCGTGCCGCCGAGCGGTCCGCTTCCATCGGCATCGGGTCGCTCGACGGCGTCGCGCTCCCCAGTCCGCTGTCCGGCCACATCGAGTCTCTCGAGGCCGACGCATTGGTGATCAGTCGTCCGTTCGAGGGTGCGTGTCGGCGTGAGCTGGTCGCGGGCGAGCACCTGCACCTGTCGATTGCCGCCGACAAGGGCTTCCATCATGGCGATGTCGAGGTGCTCGGCCGCTGGGTCGCGCTCGACTCTGGTGGACGCCGCTACGGCTACCGCGTGACTGTTCCAACGGTGCTCCTGCACGAGGAGCGCAGGGAACTGCATCGGATTCCGGTTGCCTTCGACCTGGCGCCGAGGGGGCTGCTCCTGCGTCCGGGCTCGCTCTCCGAGATCGGCGAGGGTGTCGTGGTCGACGTGTCCGAAGGCGGTCTCTGCCTGCGCTGCGATCTCCGCACGCTGGTCCGCCCGGAGGAGTCGGTCATCGCCAAGGCCGAGTTTCCCGCCGTGCTGCCCCCGATCCACACGCGCTGCGATGTGGCGCATGTGATGGAGGCACGTCAGCCGGGGATGTGCGATGTCGGACTTCGCTTCCTCGAGCCGCAGGCACAGCTGGGACAGGCAATCCGCGCCCTGGAGCTCCGCCGCATCAACCGTGCGGGCGCCGCGTGAGGCCTTCTCCGGAACGCTTCGTTCCAACGGCCACAGACCTCATCACTCCGAGCCATCCTCCCGGGGCGGACCATCGCCCGACGAGGCGCCTCCGTTGTTTCCTTCATCGACCTCCCGCGTTCCTGTCGTCCGGTACCGCGCCCGTCGCTTGGCGTACTCCTCAGGCGAGACGGGAAGATCCATGGGCTTGCCATCCGCATGCAGCTGGTGCAGCTTTCGCAGGAAGGGCACGCACCACTGGCAGCCCGTGCCTGCACCGAGACACTCGGAGATCTGGCTCGCCACCCGCGGGTTCTCGCGCGCCACGAAGTTGGCGATCTTGCGGAGCGACACGTGGAAGCACAGGCAGACATGGTCGTCCGGGTCCATGGCGTGCAGGGTACGCGGCCCGCGTTCGGGGGGCTGCACCGGCCGATGGGTCGAAATCGCGTGCGATCGATGCGGAAAGCGGGGGACTCGCACCCCCTCGGGGTAGAATCGCCCCGCTCGTCGTGCGCGCCTGATCGCCCGCGTATGGACCTCGATTCCGGAGGACAGCAGCTTGGACCGCATCCGTCAGATCCTCTCCATCGCCCGACAGCGCCTGTTCCTGGCGATGCTCGTGGACGCGCTCGCGGTCGGGTTCGTGGCGTCGGCGCTGCTCGCGGCGGTCGCCGTGCTCGTCGTGAAGCTCGTCCCCGGCGCTGCCGAGTCGGCGATGGGTTCCACGCTCGCCGTGGCAATCGCATCGGGAGCGACGCTCGTGGTGGGGACCGGCATCGCCATGCTGCTTCGTCGCGGCGCGATCCCCGCCGACGTGGGCGTCGCGCTGCGCGTGGACGAGCGGCTCAAGCTCGACGAACGACTCACCACCGCGCTCGCGCTCGAGCGCTCCGACGACGCCTACGCGCGGGCGGCGATCGCAGACGCCGTGCAGAAGGCGTCCGATCCCGCGATGCCAGCGCGCGTGCGCGCAGCGTTTCCCATCCGCTGGAGCGGCCACGCGGCATGGTCGGCCGCGCTGCTCCTGTGCGCATTGGTGGGCCAGGTCTACCTGCCTGCCTACCAGTGGCCCGCCGACGAGTCGACCGTTTCGCCCGTGGCGCTCGCCGAGAAGGCCGTGAGCGAGGAGGCCGTCGAGCGCGTGCGCCAGGAGCTCGAGAACAGCAAGGCGCTGCCGCAGGAGGTCCGCGAGTCGCTCAAGACCCTCGCCAAGAACGCCGACCCCCGCGTGGGCGGCGAGGCCACCGCCGAGGAGGAGCGCCGCGAGGCGATCCAGCGCATGACCGAGCTGCAGCGCAAGCTCGACGAGGTCCGCAAGAGCGAGTCGGCGCGCCTGAGCGAGTCGCTCAAGCGCGATCTGCAGGGGCTCGAGAAGACCGATGGCGAGCTGGCCAAGCTCACGGAGTCGCTCGCGCAGGGCGATTTTGGCGATGCGCGCAAGGAACTGACGGACCTCGCCAAGAAGCTTGACTCGGGCGACATGTCCGATGCGGAGAAGGAATCCGCGAAGGCTGCGTTGGAGCAGATGGCCAAGTCGCTCGAGGCACTCGCCGACAAGCGGCAGTCCATGGTCGATGCGCTGGAGAAGGCGGGACTCGACGCCCAACTCGCCCAAAACCCGGAGGCCCTGCAGCGTGCGATCGAACAAGCGCAGAATCTGAGCGAGCAGCAGCGCGAGGAACTCCGCAAGGCCGCTGCCGCAGCCAAGCAGAGTCAGGATGCGCTCAAGCGCATGGCTTCCGCGGCAAAGCAGACCGCGCAGCAGCAGCAGCGCAAGCAGCAGAATCAGCAGAACCAAGGCCAGCAGCAGAATCAGCAGAACCAAGGCCAGCAGCAGGGTCAGCAGCAAGGTCAGCAGCAAGGCCAGCAGCAAGGTCAGCAGCAGGGTCAGCAGCAAGGTCAGCAGCAGGGTCAGCAGCAGGGTCAGCAGCAGGGTCA